>JAEUSA010000031.1 GCA_016788945.1 Leptospiraceae bacterium | reverse complement strand
CATCGCCTCGATTCTCTGGACACACGGCCCCGAGGACCAGATGAAGAAGTTAGAGAAGAAATCGAATGACTACCGACTGATCAAATATGGCGAAGGCGAAGGAGCAGCTGTGAGGCTCAGGGCCGCCGACGTCTCGGCCATGCACGCGCAGTCGGTGCACTTTCTCACGCACGAACTCGCGAAACCGTTTGTCGGCAAGACGGTGGTCATCACGCACCACCTGCCGAGCTATAACCTGATGGGCTTCGGAGCCTACATGGGCATTCTCAAATACTACTGCGCCTCGAACCTGAATCGGTTGCTCAAAGCGTATCCGGTGGATTATTGGATTTTTGGACACCTGCACCAGACAATCGATAAACAACTCTTTGGAACGCGGTTTGTATCGAATCCACTGGGCTATATGACAGAACTACAATATCAGGATTTTTCCGTCGCGGCCTACTTCAGCTTGTAGCGAGAGAATTTATATAGCAATCGGAGTTCAATATGAAACAAATTTTGTCTCGCGCCCTTATAGGCATAATCTGTGCAATACCTGTAGTGCTGATTTTGTATTTCAATATTTCGGTTGCCTTGCGTGTCTATCTTTCGTTGCATTTGCCCAGCTATGGCGAGCGCATTCAGGGGAAAGTGATCGGCAAGCAAACGACCAGCTGGCGTAACGATACTTATCGGCTAAAAATATCTTACGATCGCCATGCGCTTAGCTATAGTGCCGAGATTGAAGTAGATGCCCATCGATATAGGGTCGCTGAAGTTGAGCAGGCGATCGATTTGTTTGTCGATAAGGTAAATCCGCGGCGTTTTGTTGTTGCCGGCGATGAAACCTATATGGTCGACACGGTGAAAGCAGGTTTTGCGGATATACTTTTGATCATTGCCACCGTCGTTGTAGTCAGGCTGTGGCGTAAAAGTCGGGCCGGCCAGAGCTACGTTGATTCGACGCGTTCGAGAAAATCGATCTGATCGTGCCAGCAATCGCGCGCCATCACATCAATAGGCACGAATGCATGAAAGGCATGGTGGCGTTCTGGATAAATGCGCAGGGAAGCACGCACACCGCGCCGCTTGAGTGCAGATGCAAGCCGCAATGAATCATCGAGAATCGGGTCAGCCCCACCGCAAAAGACAAACGCTGGCGGCAACGGCCGCCGCACCTCTTCGTCTGATTCTAACAATGATAATGGATTTGCGAGAGGCCGATGCACGTTGTCGCCGAAATCTGGCCCGAGATAGGTTTCGGAGATATGTTCCAACACGGGCAGAAAGACGTCAGGCATTTTACCCTTAAAACGGTTAATTCGCCCCACTTCAAACAGGCCACAGCCAAGCATCATAGCCTCAATACGCGGATTCAGTTGGTAGATTTCATGCGCCAGAGCATTGTCTACATCGTCATGCCGCGCGGCGAGCGCTACAGAAAGAGCGAGATTCGCACCCGCTGACTCGCCCGCGAGTATAATGCGTTGTGCATTGCCTTTATAGAGTCCCGCGTATTTGGCCACAAAGCGCAGTGCATGTAAGGAATCTTCGATTGCAGCAGGAAACGGAGCTTCGTGCGCCAGCGTGTAGTTTATGTTGAATACAACGTAACCCGCGCGTGCGAACATGAGAGCCATGATCCAATGAGATTCTTTGGATAACATGGTGAATCCACCGCCGTGGATATAGAGCACCACTGGCGCATGCCCCTTGATGTGCGCAGGGCGGTATACATCGAGAGTATGAAAACTTGAACCCGTTGGCAGGTAAGGAATATTGTGCAACACCTGCACGCCCTGCGCGAGAGGGTTCCACAGCGGGTGCAGGCGACCCAGCTGGCTGAATCGCAAGTAAAATTGCTCCACTGCCCAGGCAGAAGAATTGCGTAACGTGTTGCTGATTGTGTTCACAGGGGATATCCTCATTTGTTACTTATCGCCGTTTCGCGCAGAGTTTTTGCGGCGTCTTCGGGCATGACCGGGTTCACATAGAGGCCGCCGGCATACGAAATGCCTCCCTTAATTTTGATTTGTGGTATGACGCTGATGTACCAATGGAAATATTCGGCGCCTTCGTCATGGTGGGTGAGCGATTGGAAGACGAAATTAAAATCGGGATTATGCAATGCGTGAAACATTTTGCTGAACACAACTTTCATGCAGTCGGCGAGCTCGAGGAGCTCCTGCTCCGTAACCTTCGCAAAGCTATGGTTATGTTTCTTTGGCACAATCCATAAATGGTAAGGCGAAAGATCGGCGTATGACATGAAACTGACGAAACTCGTATTCTCATAAATGAGGCGTTCTTTCTGTGTCAGTTCGTCACGCATGATGTCACACATCAGGCAATTATCATCGGTCTCAAAGTAGCGCTCCATTTCGCGCATGCGCACGTTGATCTCAAACGGCACGACGGGCAAGCCGTAAATCTGCGAGTGCGGATGTTCGAGCGAGCCGCCCGCCTTGATACCCTGATTCTTGAACAAGACCGCATGCTTGACCCGTTCGTTCGAGAGAACCTCGAGGTAACGGCGGTGGTACGCGCGCATCAGCGTTGTGATGTCTTCGACGGGCATCAGTGCGAGCGTCGTGTTGTGCAGCGGATTGTCGATGAACACGTCGTGGATGCCAAAGCCATCGAGTTCTTTGCGGAAATGCGTGAAACGTTTGTGCGGTTCGACGTTGCGCTCTACGCTCGCAAATTTGTTCTCGATCACGCGTACCCGCCAGTTGCCGCCTTCACCGATCGTAAAGACCACGCCGTCTTCGGGTTTTTCGTTTCCAGGACAGAAAGGGCAATCAGCTTTGTGCGCTGGGCGGGCCGCAAGCACGGCAATGTTGTCCTGTTCTTTGGCCTTGAGCTCTTTCGGGCGAGCGAGGCGATTCGGGGCAAAAATCACCCAGTCATTCGTGATCAGGTTTTTGCGGATGACGGACATGGGGTGGATCCCGGCGGCGACTACTGCGTACGGGGCAAGGTATGCCTTTGTGCGTAAACCGGTTTTCGAATGGGTATAAATGAGTCGTTGGCGACTAACTATTCACTTTATTTCAGCCAAATAGTTAGTCTTTTGGTAGTTAATAAAACCTTTTATTCCAGTAGCTATGAATTTCCATAGCTATGGAGTTTAATAAAAAGTGAGTAGTCACTATGTTTTCATTTGCAAATCCGCCCTATGTCGCGCACTCAGGCCGAACGCCGCCACGACACATTACTTAAGCTCCATGAGGCCACGGTTGCCTGCATAGTTAATAACGGTTTCAGCCGGCTGACTACCATCGATATCGCGCGCACTGCCGGCATGTCACAGGGGGCGCTGTTTCGCTATTACCCCACCAAGACGGCTGCCGTGGTCGGCGCAACGCGTTACCTCTTCAGCAAGGTGATGCAAGACTTTGCGCAACTGCTTGGTGAAGGGCGTACGCCCGATCTCACCCGCCTCGCAGATGATTTATGGGTGTGGTTTGCTTCGCCCAACTTTGTCGCGATATCACGGCTCCTCGCAGAATCTTCGGCAGACATAGAACTCAAAGATGCGATTCAACCGATTGTCGCAGAGCACCGCCAGAATACGCATCAACTTATTCAGCGCATATTTCCCGAGCCAGGCCAAAATCTGATGCGCACCGCGGCGCACGCGGTGATATTTCTCATGCAGGGCCTCGCCACCGAAAAGCATCTCGTGAGCGGCGACGCTATTGAGCGCGATATACTTCAGGCAGTGCGTGATTTGGCCACTCTGATGGGTAGTTCGAATAATCCAAAAAAACAAATTTGAATTCGGGAGGAAATAATGGAACAGGTTATGCAATACATTAAAGAAGAACCGACGATACTGGCGATTCCATTCTATCTGGTCACGATGGGCATCGAAAACTTCGCCCTCTGGCGGCGCGGCAAGGCCTATGAAGTCGCCGATACGGCGGCGAGCCTTTCAGGTGGAGTCGGTAGTCTTGTCGTCCGCTTTTTCTGGAACGTGGTCTTCATCTGGTTGCTGAAGCTGTGTTACGATGTGGGGCCGCGGTTGTTCGACCATGTGCCTCTCTGGGCGGCGTGGATTGTCCTCGTTTTTCTCGATGACCTTGCCTTTTACTGGATGCACCGCTTCGCGCATGAAATCCGTTTTTTGTGGGGCACGCACGTGGTGCACCATTCAAGCCAGCGTTACCATCTCGCCACGGCACTGCGGCAGTCGTGGACCGCACCTTTGGTCGAAACACCTTTCTGGTTGCCGATTGCGTTTCTCGGTTTTCCCCCGCACTGGATTCTTATCCAGATGTCTGTCAGCCTGCTCTACCAATACTGGATTCACACCGAAACAATACGCACGCTGGGGCCGCTCGAATATGTCATGAACACACCTTCGCACCACCGCGTGCACCATGGTTCAAACCCCGAGTACATCGACACGAATTATGGCGGCATCTTCATTATTTGGGATCGCCTGTTCAAAACATTTGTGCCCGAGACCGTGCCGGTGCGCTACGGCCTGACAAAAAACCTCAGGACTCACAACTGGTTCACGATTCAGGTGCATGAATTCGTTGATATGTTTCGCGATGCATGGAAAGCACCGACGATCAAAGAGAAACTGCGTCAGCTGTTTGCCAGCCCGACTGCACTCGCACAAACGGCTTCCGACCTATCTGCGGTCGGGCAACGCCCGCTTCGCGCCAAAGGTGCTACGCAGCGAAGCGTTTGACGGCGACGAGCGGGCATATAAGGCGATTCATGACACGCAGCCTCAGCCTGTTAGTTTTCGTTGCCTTAAGCCCCACGGTGTTTGCTGGCGAGCAGCTGCCCGTAATTCCAGTTCACTTCACTGTACTGACAGATAAGCCCTCCATCCATGCGCGGGCAACCGAAGAGGCATTTCTTCGGGAGATCGAACTGCTAAACCGCTCTTTCAAGGGGCCTGACGGCAAACCGATTTTCCGTTTTGCTTTTAAATCTGCGACCTATTGGCATCAAATAAAAGACTCGCACTGCGATTTGGTAAAGAATGCCGTCGCGGGTAAGCCGGCTGCCGATTGGGTACTCCGTGATGTATGGACCTGCCTCGATACACGGGTCTTTGATTACAATGCCATAAACTACTTCTTGTATGACGCATACTCGCGCGAGAACAAGTATGCTGAAACGATTAGCTATGGCGTGCGGGGTATGGGAGCCAGAGAACTCCAGGCCGTGTTTATTGACGAATGGGCGTTCGGTCATGATCGGTTGCAGACGCATGAATTCGGTCATGCCTTCGGTCTCGACCACAATTGGCCGAAAGACAACATCATGGGTGGTGGACCGCACACAGATGGTTTTAATGCGGCACAGGTGAAAATCATTCGCGAAACCGAAGCCACGATGTTTCGCCGCGTACTTGCGCAGCCGATTCCCAATCGCTTATGGAACGGCACATTTGATACTGAACTTGGCGGGGCATATTGGGATCCTGCAGTTCAAGCATCACCCGGACACGATAGCCCGAACGCAGGCTTGGCCTTAAATAATATTATTAAACAACGCTTCTTTAACGAGAATCCCGGCAAATATGATCTTTCTTTGTACGTGAATGCCTGGGGGCCGGGTGGTTCGCTGCAAATTCGCTTGAATGGCAAAGTTCACAAAACCATCCTTCTTGTCGGAGACGGCGCTTTCGGGAAACCGTGGCGCAAGATCGAAGTCAGAAACATAGAATTGCGCGGCAATGAACTGGTAGAAATTTCCATTCATGGCGCTGCTAAGCATATATGGTTCGACGACGTCATTTGGGAGCAAAGCCGCTAACAAATTCAAGCGAGGACTGGTGTTCTGATTACACGGGCCAGAAACGCGTTCTCCGGAACGGGAAAAGGTATGTGCATGCCGATTTCACCGATGCCACCGCTCAAAACTTCGTATTCGGTGCCTTGCCGCCATAGGCGACCTACAGTCGTAATCAGCGAATCGAACTGGCCCGGAAAAAAGACCTCAATTTGGTCGCCTTCGCACAGCCGTGTTTTCAGATCAAACCAGGCGATACCATCGGCATCTTGGCGTTTGACGCAACCTGCATAATAATGGCTTTGATAGCGGGTATTGCCTTCTTCATTCTGGAATTCCAGTTCATCGGCCGGCAACCGGTCTTCCATGCCGCGGGTGAGAAATCCGGAAAAATATTTGCGCGACGCCACTTTGTCGAGTTCGGTGAGCAGACCGCGATCGAACGATTTGCCTTCGCCAATGTCGTCGAGTGCCCGCCGATAAGTGCGCGCGATCATCGCGGCGTAATAATCGTTTTTTGTTCGGCCCTCGACTTTGATGGAATCGACCCCTATCGCCGCCAATGTGTCGAGAAATTCAATGGCACGCAAATCTTTCGAGTTCATTAAGAAGGTACCTTCGTCAGAACTGATGAGTTCCATCTGTGCATCTTCTTTTTCGGGGTTCTTAAGAAAAATCTGGTACTGGTCACGGCAGGCGTTGTTGCAGGCGCCCTGATTGGCATCGCGGTTTTTGAAATAGTTACTCATGAAGCAACGGCCACTGTGCGCGATGCAGATCGAGCCATGCACAAACACCTCGATCTCGATATCCGGGCTTTTCTCGCGGATTTCCCGCACTTCTGCGAGCGTCACTTCACGCGAAAGTATGACCCGTTTTGCCCCGATGCGGCGCCAGAATTCGACGGCGGCATAGTTCATCGTGTTAGTCTGCACCGAAATATGCACGGGCAGATCGGGAAAATTGTCGCGCGTGATCATGATAAGCCCGGGGTCGGCCATGATGAGGCCGTCGGGTTTCAGTTCGGCCATTGCTTTGAGATAGCGCAGGTAGCCCGGCACCTTAGAATTGCGCGGTATGGCATTGACGGTGAAGTAGATTTTTTTGCCGCGCGAGCGTACGAATTCGACCGCCTCACCGAGGTTGTGCAGGCGAAATTCATTTTCGCGTGCGCGCAGAGAATAACGCGGCACGCCGCAATAGACAGCGTCGGCACCGTATTCAATTGCTACGCGCAGCTTGTGGGGGCTGCCGGCGGGTAAAAGAAGCTCTGGTATCCGCACGGTCTATTTAACGATCACAATGGCCGCAGGCCGCTCTGATCGTTAATGTTTCGGTCTTCAGGAGTCGAGCCGTAGAACGAGCCGCCCATATAGTCCCAAACCGGTGACGTGAAACCGAAATTCTTCAGCGGCGCACGGTAGTGGTGCATCATATGATTGCGGCGGATCATTTTGAAATACGCGCTCTTGAACTGGAAGAAATGCACGGAAAAATGCAGAAAGTCGTAAATGAGGTAACCCGTGATAAATCCGGCTGTGAACGGAAGATAATACGTCGGAGAAATGGCGCGGTACAGAAAGAAAAAACCGATCGCCAGCGGAATACTGGCTCCCGGTGGCATCACGAGGCGAGTGGCATCGCGCGGGGCATCGTGATGAATGCCATGCGAGTAAAAATAGATGGCTTTAAAAACCTTGTTTGTCTGGGGTATGTGGAATAAGAAGCGGTGCAGACAATATTCGATGAAAGTCCAGAACAGCATACCCAAACCGAATGCGGCGGCAAGAAGAGCCAGCGGTACCGCAAGATAGCTGTAATATAAAAGCACACCCACGACGGGAATGTAGATCACAAACGGCGTTGCCGGGTGCACGTGGCTTAGTCGTTCTAACAGCGGGTTATTGAACATGCGAATGGTTTCGCTTTCAGCCATCGCCTGTTTGATCGATTTTCTCTGACCTGAACTACTCATGGTGCCTCCGGTTTCTACTTTGCCTTACGTGATCGGCGGGTCTTCTTCTTTGCGGATAAAGAACGTTTTGGAGCAGCTGTTTTCTTGCGTGCCGGTATTGCCGTATGGTTCACACTACTCTCTTCAGCCGTGATCGCGGCAGCTTCATAGCCACCGGCATCCATTTGATCGGGCGCGCGCAGATCGTCGAGGGCAACCCCGCCGCGTTCATTGCGCACCATACGCGACCGCAGGGTTAGATTTTTATCAAATAAGAACCTAAAGAGCAGAGCAGTCCACGAGCCATGTGACACGAGGGTGTCGTATGCTTCAGGGGCGGTACGCTTTACTGCGGGTAATTTGTTCCACGGCACCGAGGGAAAATCATGGTGTTCATTGTGGTAGCCGACGTTGAAGGCTACAAGGTTCAGCGGTCCGTAATAGCTGTACGTCTCTTGCGGGGGTGCGACAAGATAATGTTCCTGAATCCAGCGCGCGCCCAAAATGTGCAATCCGACGGAAAAAAACAGCGAAGCGAGCATGTACACGAGCGCCTTTGCACCGAGGAACCACACCACCGCCACGTTAAAAACAATCTGGCAAAACCAGTTGAAGGCTATCCAGCCGTCGAACAGGCGTATTTCTTTAAGGCGAAACGGGCGGCTTGCCTGTACGACCGGGTACATGAGCAACCAGAATGCTTTGCCGAGCGCCGATTTGCC
Organism: Leptospiraceae bacterium; assembly: GCA_016788945.1. Taxonomy (GTDB): domain Bacteria; phylum Spirochaetota; class Leptospiria; order Turneriellales; family Turneriellaceae; genus Turneriella. The sequence goes on along the minus strand of JAEUSA010000031.1, from coordinate 5,580 downwards.
GACAAGGCGTGCCTCCCATCCCGAGCACAAATCCGCATCGAGTTCATACACACCCTGATAGATGTGGTGCTTGAGATGGTAGCGCTGAAACGATTCAGAACTGGGAAAACCCATCGGAAAATTGCACATGATGCCGGCAATTTTGTTGAGCCAGCGCGTTTTGAAGATAAGATTATGCGACGCTTCGTGGATCATGACGAACAGTGCGTGGTTCGCAAAGGCGCCGACGCCGAAGGCGAGGGCAAAAGTAACCCACCAAGGTTGCGACGCGCACCACCAGCCGATCACCGTTTGGCCCGCAACCAGCGTGAGAATGATGACGAACGACCAAACATTTCGCCCGATCAGTCTTTTGACTTCGGGATGCTGCGTAAGAATTTTTTTAGTACGTGCACGATGGGGCTCGCGCTCATCGGAATATGTGAAACCGCTCGCGCGTAAGAACGAAGGCGAAGCGGGCTGAACAACAACCGGCATGGGAAAACCTGTCAGCCTCAGATGCGCCGTCAACCCATTAAAAGACATAAAGCTCTTTTAATCTCTTAATGGTTTGACGACGTGTCTCTCTCCGCATTTCACTGTGCAGGCGAAGCCCGCACAGTGAAATGCGGTATTCATTAGGGGGATATATGAATCAGACGGATGCATTTGTCATGGGCCAGCACTTACCGAAATTCGGCAATCTGCAGGTTATTAGTTATCTGGTCACTACGCACCACGACTTCACGCGCCACATCATGGAAGAAATTTCCGAGCTAATTTATCTGGCGCGGCGTGAGATGGTGAATCCCCCCGAAGAACTGAGTGAATTGTCGGCAATGTGGCAACAATACCATCAGGGTATGTTAGAACATCTGCGTGAAGAAGAAGAAATTCTGTTTCCTTGGATTGAACGCCAGGGCCAAGCCGCTGAAGCGGGAGCCGTCGTCGATGATCAGATTAAGCACATGCTGGTTGAGCATAAACACCATGAAGAAAGTATGGAGCGTGTCAAAATGCTCGCCGATCAGCTTTCAGAAAAAGGCGGCTATATTCCGGTGCTTGCCCGACTTGCGTACAAACTGAAGCAGCTCAACACCGATCTGAAAGAGCACATGGAAATTGAGACAGGGCTGCTTTTTCCCCGCATGCAGGGAAAAAGTTAAGCCTCTGGCTTTTTCGTCCAGCCGCGGAATTTTTCCGCAATGAACTCCACAATCTTTTGGTGGGTCTCTTTCTCGCGCTTCTCCACGTCCATAGCCGCGCCAAATTCAATATGAATTTTGCGGCGGCGTTTCAGCGGGCCGAAGCCTTTAAGGAATTTTCCATTGCTCCAGAAGTCGGTCTTGAGCGCGACGGGTAGCACTTTGACCCCCGCTCGTTTCGCAAGTTTTGTACCGAGTGAATTAAAATTTTCGGGAACAAAGCTTGCCTGGCGGGTACCTTCGGGAAACAAAATGACGGATTTACCTTCGCGCAGACGTTTTTCGCCCTCGCGCAACACGATCTCCATATCTTCGCGCGGATTTTCACGGCCGACAACAATCGGGTCGCGTGATTTCATGATCTTGCCGAAGAAGAGCCCGCGCATCAATTTTTCTTTGACGACAAAGGTCGTCGGTTTAATCGGCGTGACAAGGCAGGGCAGCACAAAGGTTTCGAGTGCGCTCATGTGGTTGGCGATAATGACCAGCGGACCCTCGGCGCGGCGCAGGTTGTCAATGCCGTGAACCTCAAAGCGCCCGCCGACCGATTCGATCGCCTGCATGACGTCGAGGGAAGTCTCCGCCCAGTTATCATTGCCATAGCGGTTTTCTTCGATCAACCGGCGTGACTTGAACACGGTGCTGACGAACTTGGCATATAGCCACCAGCGCGAACGTAACAGCAGATAATCTTGCCAGTCGGTGCGCTGGTCTGCAGGCGTAGCATAACTATCAGCAAAGGTTTGCATAATAATTAGATGCATTTTAGAGCCGATAGGTTGCAAATTTGCGGGTTGAGCAGGCTCTCGGCGGCCTTTTGTAAGGTTTTGCGGTAGTTCACATAACGATATTTCTTGTGCTTACCGGTTATTCGCCAGAAAAGGCCGATAGCGCGCAGATGAACAAGAAAAAGATCAAACGCAAAGACACCCGCACCGATGCCGAAATCGAGGCTGATGTCGATCGCATGATTGCGGAACGGCACGCTGCTGACAAAGCACGTATGGCCGCATATGAACGATCTTCGTTCCGCTTCTTTATCTGGATGCCGCTGTGTTGCTACTCAGCCTCGCTCGTATTGCAGATCGCCGTGCCTCTTTTTTGGGAAAAGATTTTTGTCTTGGCAATTGTTGTGCATGTATTGTCTGATCTGCACATGTTTTCGCTGGTGTTTCTGGTGATTGCAGTGTACAATGCCGGCAGGGCTAAAAACCGGCTAAAGGTGGTGGCCTTCAGCCTTGTGTTGACCTACGGTGTGCTCAGTGTTTTTTTCCTCGCTGAACCGCTCGAAGACAAATTTCGCGGTTTCCTGTTTTCCGATGCGGCATCGGTCGAAGCCCGCATTACCTCAGCCGGCTACAAGGGACAGGGTGTCGGCCAGCGCGTGAAGTTCGAGTACGAGTTCAATGGCAAAAGATATGACAATTATGAAGATTTCAATAACGGCTACTTTTTTGCCAATGAGAAGAAATTCAAGCAGGGGAAGTTCTTGCATTTACGAGTCAGCAAAAAGATTCCCTATTTATATCAACTCGAGATGAGGTAGATAGTTATGCAACGCCTTGATGTGATCGCGCAGAAATTTGCGAAAAACCCTCTGGTCAACGAACTCGCCGTTGAAATCTATTCACCGAAAAAAAGTCTGCATTGGCAGCATGGTGCTCCTGCAAAACAGTACTTTATCGCGAGCACAACCAAACTCTACACCACAGCCATGGTCTTTCAGCTGATCGATGCCGGTCAGCTCGGGCTCGACCAAACGGCACTTTCTGTGCTCGGTGCAGAGACTATGCGCGAATTGCATGTGTTTAAGGGCCGCGACTATGCGGAACAAATCACGGTACACCATTTGTTGTCACACACTTCGGGCTTGGCCGATTATTTTGAACAGAAACAAACAGATGGCAGCTCGATCGGCGGCCCGTTACTCGAAAACAACGACCGCGACTGGACTTTCGCCGAAGTGCTCGAACTCAACCGCACGAAACTTCGGCCGCATTTTGTGCCCGGCAGCGGTCGCAAGGCTTTTTATTCGGATACGAATTTTCAGCTGTTGGGTAAAATTATCGAGCAGGTCACCGGCGAGTCTTTTGCCGTAAATTTACAGAAGCGCATTCTTGGGGTGCTGCAACTGGAAGATACCTACCTGTTCTCCGCAAACACCCTCGGGCGTTACGATAGTGTCGCGGCAATGCTCAGCGGCACCCAGCGCCTGCGCATACCGCAGGCGATGGCATCGTTCGGCTGTGACGGGGGGATGGTCTCGACGACGGCCGATGGAATTAAGTTTCTCGAAGCGTTTATGAACGGAAAGTTATTTGCCCCGCACTGGCGTAGCGATTGGGCCGATTGGCGGCGCATTTTCTTTCCGTTGCAATATGGCACGGGCGTCATGCGTTTTCAGCTGCCGCGCATCTTTACCTTGTTTCGTAAGACACCCGAATTTATCGGCCATTCGGGTGCCTCTGGAGCATTTTTGTTTTACGCGCCAGGGCTCGACGCCTACTTTTCGGGTACAGTAAATCAAGTTAAAAAGCGTGATCTGTCGTTTCGCCTGATGCTTGAGCTATCGATGGCGTTGGATTAATTGTAGATATATTCTCTACTGCGCGCGAGTGTCGTGCCGTAAGTCGAGCTTGCATCGTTGAGTTGCTCGATGGTGAAATACAGTCGGAACGGCAATGCGGTTTTTCGCACACAACCGAGTATGCAGTTATAGAACTCCTGCGCGCTATAACCCTTGCTTGCTGATCGGTAACAGGGGCCACGTTCATGCGGGATCTTCGGTTCTCGGCTGACAGTATGTCAATGAGAGTGCACTCTGCCGAGTCGGCTGGCAAGACAATGGTTGCAATCAGGCATGTAGCGAATAGGGTTTTTGGTTGGTGTGCAAGCGTGTTATTGTTCAGCACTCTTCACTGCGCGACGGCCCGGCCTGATCCCGTGCGCTTCGCTGACGGCACGGCGATTCTGCACGAACTGAAATCTCATAGTTCGCGGCTGACCGTCGAAATTGCCGAGGCGAATCTCCACAACGATCTCGATTTTTATCCGCCTATGCGGGCGCTCTACTACCGCGTGAAACATGAAGGTAAACCCGTGGTCGAGTGGTCGCGACTCGGTATCAAGAGCGAGCTGCATGATTTTACGGTAAACCTCAAGATCGGCAAGATGACGCCGAGACCCTTCAAACACGATTACGTGCTGCTGCACGGCAAACAGGCGGCGATAAACAAAGAGGCGGAGCGTTTTCTGATCGGGATTCAGAATACGCAGTCGCAGTCAATGACCGTCGAATTCGTACTGCAGGCAGATGCGGTGGCGTTTCGTTATCTGTTGCCGAAGGTCACCGATGCAGAGGCGACCAGAATTAATGAAGAATTAACCGCCTTTCGCCTGCCGCCCGACAGCACCGGCTATATGCAGCAGTACCAGGAAGCGAGCAAGGTGTCACCAGCTTATGAATATTATTTCGAAAAAGTTCAGGCCGGCACCTCTGACTCTGGCAAAGCTTCGATTCGTCGCATATGGCAGCCAATCGTCGGCTTTACCGGACTTGTTATTTTCGGCAGCGACGGCTGGGCTTTGCCCGCGCTCTTTCGCACGCCTGACAATTTGTACGCGCTCATTACCGAGGCAGGGGCACTCGAAAACTATGCCGGGGTGCATCTGACCGCAAATCCGGAATACAATATCTACTCTGTTCGCTGGCCGGCTGCAAACGAGGGCAATGGCGTGGGAGAGGTTAATCCGACTTCGCTGCTGCCCATGGCGACACCCTACCGGGTGATTATCTGCTGCGATCTTGCGCAGATAACGCAAAGCACGGCCGTGACCGACCTTGCCGAACCGCTCGACCATCGCTTCGGTAAATTGCCTGTTTGGGCGAAGCCGGGCAAAGCAACCTGGGATTGGCTGAGTTATGTCAAGACAGGTGACGACACACGACAGAAACAATACATCGATGCCGCGCACGATTTTGGCTGGGAATACACATTGATTGATGCCAACTGGAATCAATGGAACAACGGCAACGCCGAACCCGTCATGAAGCAACTTGTACAATACGCTGCGCAGCGCAGTGTCGGTCTGTGGTTGTGGTACAACTCAGGTGGGTCGAACAACACGGTAACAGAAGAGCCGCGCGATCTGATGCATGAACGCACGATGCGCCGCCGTGAATTTGCAAAACTGCAGCAAGGGGAAATCAAAGGCGTGAAGATTGATTTCTGGCAAAGCGAAAAGCAGGCCGCGATGCGGCAATATGTCGAGACGCTCGAAGACGCGGCCGATTTTCAACTCATGGTGAATTTTCACGGCAGCACCATTCCCCGCGGGTTAGAGCGGCGGTTTCCCAATCTCATGACGCAAGAGGCAGTCAAAGGTGCTGAGTGGT
>JAEUSA010000423.1 GCA_016788945.1 Leptospiraceae bacterium | reverse complement strand
AAATATCTACCCTGATTAAACAGCAGATTGCCTTTTCTCATCAGCTCGGCTTTTTGCGCATCATTGAGTGCCATCACTACTCCCTCTCAGGCGATCATGCCGAAAAACCGGTGATTTCGCCTAATTGATTGTCGGCCAAACCCGGAAATTAGTCGAGCCGGCTATTCGCGCCTCAGGCAGACCAGAGCAATATCGTCAGATAACGCCGACGGCCCGGCAGCGGTCAGCGTAGTGCCCGTAAATTGTTCAATCTCGCGTGACACGCCGCTGAGAATCTGTTCAGTCGTCGCGCTCTTGGCCGCAAGCCCCTTCAGCATGCTCTCCATACGCTCGTAGCCGAACTGTTCACGCTCGGCGTTCATTGCTTCAGAGAGGCCATCTGTATATTGCAGAAAGACATCGCCCTTCGCCAGATTCGTTTTTCGTAATTCTAATGTGGTTCCGAACAGTTCGTTGTCATCCATACCCAGCGGCATGCCGCCGGCTTCTATAAATTCGGTCGAAGCGGATGCCGCGCGGTAGACTAACGGCTTTGAATGTCCGGCTGAGACATACTGCAGATCGCCGGTTTTCAGATTGTAGTGCGCAAGAAAAAACGTGACGAAAATATTCGCCGGCGTTTCTTCGTACAGTTGTGCGTTGAGTTTGAGGAGAATATTTTTCAGCGAAATCTCTTTTTCGCGTAGCTGCGAATGCAGCTGAGCACGCGTCATCGCCATCACCAGCGCCGGACCCACGCCGTGGTTAGAAACGTCGCCCATGGCGATCGCGACATAATCGTTGCCGAGTGCCAAGTAGTCGAAATAATCGCCGCCGACACCGACCATCGCCTTATAGAAACCGGCGATATCGGCACGCCCTGCGAGGTTTCCCGGCACCGTTGACGGCAACAGGCGCTTTTGAATTTCTTCAGCCGCCATGAGTTCGCCTTTGAGTTCTTCGCGTTCTTTGAGGCCGGCAACCATGCTGTTGAGGCTCTGCCCGAGAGAAGCAAGTTCGTCGTACCCGTCGCCGCTAAAGGTGACCTGCAGGTTACCGTCACGCACCAGCTTCGACGTGGCACTCAGCGAGGCGATGCGGCGCACCGCAAAACCAGAAAAATACCAGGCCGCCAAAATTGCGATGAGCCCCACAACCGATGAAAATAGTATCAGACCCAGTGTGGATCGCCTGATGACCCTCAGGCCTTCTTCTTTGTTGAAGATCGCCAGATTATAACCGACGACATTTTCCGCGACAAGCTTCTCGCTGAGTCCGTCTTTGCCAAAAAGCGGCGTTGTATCGAGAACATGCATATAATCTTCGGCTTCGGTACGCGTCGCCGCCAGAACGCCGCCCGCCAGCGGCGATTTGGTACCGCGTGGTACCGCGATTTCGGTTTCATTCTTAGCGTCGTAGATAAACTGCCTGACGAGGGTAAAAATACGGGCCTGCTCTTTCCGTTCGGCGCCGTTCTTGAGTTGCTGCTTCAGAATATCTTGCTCTGAAATAAGGCTCATGCGTATCTTGGCGAGCAGCGCCGCATTGCGCAAATTGAGTATGGCTTCCGCAGCGGGCAAGATCGAGGCTTCGCGCATCTGCGGATCTTCGTTATCGCGATCGATCAGTATGCTCGATTCACGCGAGCGGAGGCCTGAAATCTCGCTTTCGGCGGTTTCGATAATGCGGCGGTCGGCTTCGATGCGCGTCAAAAGTTCGTCGACACCGGGTGAACCTTCGGGCGCCTTTTTCGCTTCGACCTTTTTGAGCAACGCTTCGCTTTCGCTGACCTTTTTCTGCGCGGCAACCGCACGTTCGTGCAGGCGCTTGATCTTGTCTTGTATCAGGGTATGCAGGCTCTTTTCGATCTGCGCATAATTCAGAGCATTGGCAAGAGCGGCGTCACGTTTTTCGGCCGCAGCGCGGTAATCTTTCGCAGCAGCCATAAATTCGGGATCGCGATAAGGCGGAACACCCTTTGCGCGCAGTATTTTAATCCGTTCTTTTTTAACTTCGATAATCGCTTTCAGTTCGCCGATGAACTGCGCGTCGATCGACTCCAATTTGGCGCGCAGCTTTTCCGCGCCGCCGTCAAACCCCGCCACGCGCAACGCGCGCTCCACCACGGGAATATTGGCAAATACCGGCGAGAACCGGGCTTCAAACGGTGTTTGCTCCGCCGTAAAATCGGCTTTGGCTTCGAGGGCCTTTTCGTCATCAAAGAATGCTTTGCGGAATTTGGTGAAATCGGTATTGCGGAACAATTTGCGCGTCGCCGATTCGCTTTCGCGGAACAGGGAAGCCGTATCAAACAGTTCTGCTTGTTCGGCATTAAAACTCAAGATACGTATCGAATCGGGGCTGAAACCCATGCGTTCGAGGCGATTAGAAAACAGCGGACCAAACGGTCGCCTGAGATCGGCAAGCAGGCGCGCGCGTGTGCGGCCGACTTCTTTAATCAGCGCCTCACTCGGCTCTGCAGTTTCTGCAAGGCGCATGACACCCGGCGCTGCCTGTGCGGCCAGTGCCTTCCAGCGGTTGAAATCGGCGGCGGCAACCGGAGAGTTCATCGCGACGTCGAGGTAGGCCTTGAGCAGATTTTCAAATTCTTTCAGATTTTTGTCGGTGAGGTAAGTACTGTAATAGGTATCGTAACTCTCGTAGCGCTGCTTGCGAATACCCGTTTTGCGGCCGAGCCACTTGAAAACATTGTCTTTTTCGGTTTTGACGCCGCGGAAACGACGCGCCTCGATAGTCTTGCGTTTGAGTTTGATACGAAATGATTCGAGCTGTATGAGCGCCTCGGCAATTTTATGCAGATCGGCGACGTTCGCTGACACCAAATCGAGCGGTGCACTGATCTGCCGGTCGTAAGCACGCGACAGATCGCGCTTCTGCGAAAGATAAGTATAAACAAAACCCGCGGCAAGCAGCGCGCTGACAAAAAACAAGGTAAACAGAGCAAGTTTAGTGCGGATACCCGGCGAAATCACCGGCGCCAGCTTTTGCCAGAGTTTTTTCATTTTCCGTTACCCCATTCACGGCGCAGAATCAGCAAATTGTGTCCGCCATCGCGCCGGTATGCACAATCAAGTGTTGTCAGCGCCACAAGGCCCATGCCATTTTCCAGACCTTCTTCATAATACAGTTCGGTATCAGGTTTTTTTTCCAGCGGGTTGAATGCCACGCCGTTGTCGCGTATTTCAAATTCGACCAGCTTGGGCTCTTTGCGCATCGTCAGCGAAATTTGCGCCCCCGCCAATGATTGCGGATCGGAAAACCCGTGCTCGATGATATTCGCCACGGCTTCGTCGATTGCCAGAATGATGCGGCTTTGCGCGATCGAATCGAGCCCAGCGGCCGCGTCTTCACCGATGTCGATATGTTTCGTCGAATCGAGAAATGCGCGCACCGCCTCGCGCACTCCTTTCAGTTCGCCAAGGTCGCCCGAAATTTTCAGTGCGATTTCGGTACGCAAAATTAGATATTTTTTTCGCCCTCGGCAGCTGTATTGTAAACAGCGACGCGCTTCGTGAAAAACATGAGATCCATCGTGTCGCGCACTTCTTTGGTCAGCGCCGCAAGAGCCATCTTGCCGCCTTTGTCTTTCAGCGTTTTGAGCACGGCGTTGAGAGCACCGATACCGGCCGAAGCGACGTACGTCAGGCGCGTGCAATCGATCAACAGGCCGTCGACTCCCGCTGCCATCAGCTCATCGAGCTTCGCCTTGAGCGAAGGCGTGGTCTTTGCATCGAGTTCACCCGCAATGGTGAGTACGGCTTTTTTACCATTCACTTTTTCGGTTATTTGTAGTTGAGCTTCTGCCATCAGCTTGTCCTCTTTAATGTTTTCCAGAGATCTTTTTTCGTTATGACGTTGTAGAGCATACGTTCGAGGCGGTCAATTTCATAATAATAGCGTATCTCGGGGTTACCCTCGAAAATATGTGCGTACTTGCGTATCATGCGCACCGCAATCTTGAGATCGCCCTTCATAATGCCCTGCGTAATACGGTAGTAAAGATCGGTCGCGAGCATGGCATTCAGCGATTCGTTAAAGGTTTTGTCGCGCGCACTGAGTGCATCGACGACCTTGCGGACGTCTTTTTCTGCATAATTTTCGGCGTCGCTGAATTCAATCATATAACGCGAGAGCAACTGGGCTGCGCGTTTGAAGTTATCGCTGCGCGAAGCGACCAGAATCTGCTGGTACAGCCGCTGAATTTCGGCAGTAATGCGCGCCCGCTCTTCGGTGACGCCAAGCTTTACCGGTTCAAAAGCTTCGGCAATCTGAGAATCTTGCAGGTTGTTGAGCTCTCGGTCGAACAGATAAGCGCTGCGCTCATTGTGCACCTGCTGCCATTCGCCGAGCGGTGCTTTGAGAATGCCGATAAACTCGACCGACTCGGGCGCTTCGGCGATCTGCGGCAGATTCTGTATCACATCGAGAAAAAACAGCGCGCAATCGCCGAGCACAGAAAAATTTTCTGCCATGGCCGCACCGATCATGCGCTTGCAGTTCGGCGGCAGCGCTTTGCGGTATGCAGGATTTTTCACTTCATTGCGCAAGTGATCGAGCACTTTGCGCGCTTCGGCGGCCTTTCTCTCCCATCCTGCGCGATACAGGGGGTCGTACAGGTATTTCTTGAAATGCGTCTTACCTGCCTGCGCCAGTAGCCGCAGCAAGCGGTTGAGTTCCTGCGCTTCGACGCTGCGATTGGGCTTTAACGAGTAGAGATCCTCCATAGTCGCAGGTTACGCCGTAACCGCCCACGCGCAGGACAAGGATTTTTCCGAAACCCGAAAGGGAGCTGCCGCGCAGCCCAGAGCGCAAAGCGGGAAATAAACGCACTTGCCGCAGCCGGCGCCTTTGCTTCAAAGGCACCAGCGTATGGCTTTCCGCAAAACCAAAATCATCTGCACTATCGGACCTGCGACCAATACGCTCGATAAGATACGCGCGCTCGCGGCAGCGGGCATGAATATTGCGCGCATCAACATGTCGCACGGCGATCAGAAGGGACACCAAGAGGTTATCCAACGCATCAAGTCGTACAACAAGACTGCGGCAATGCCGATTGCGATTTTGCTCGATACGCAGGGCCCTGAAATCCGCACGGGTGACCTCATGGAGAACTTCACGCTCGCCGTCGGTGACACCATTGAAATTACCGCCGGCTCGGAGAATCCCGAAGCCAAGAGTGTGATTACGGTCAACTACCGCGACATGCTGAAAGATCTGAAGCCCGGCGACCGCGTTACTCTCGATAACGGCATCATCAACCTTGACGTGGTAGAAAAAACCGATTTTGGCCTCAAATGCAAAGTCGTCGATGGCGGCGTCGTAAAATCGCGCCGGCATATCAATCTGCCGGGCATTCGCGTCAACCTGCCCTCCATCACTGCCAAAGACGTGCAGGATATCATGTTCGGGCTGAAGAACGACGTCGATTTTATCGCTTTGTCCTTTGTGCGTACGGCGGCCGACGTCGAGGAATGTAAGCGCATGGTCGAGCGCTACAACGGGCATGCGCAAGTTATCGCCAAAATCGAAGATTCGCAGGCCGTGCAGAACTATAAAGAGATCATTTCTGCGTCGCACGGCGTTATGGTCGCGCGCGGCGATCTCGGCGTCGAAGTGCCGATTGAAGAACTGCCTATTATACAGCGCCGCATCGTCAAAGAATGTGCGTTTCAAGGCAAACGTGTCATCGTCGCGACGCACCTACTCGAATCCATGATCGAAAATCCGATACCGACGCGCGCCGAGGTGACCGACGTTGCCAATGCGGCGTACGAAGAAGTGGACGCGACGATGCTCTCGGGTGAGACTGCGGCGGGTAAATTTCCCATCAAGGCGGCAGAGACGCTCGACAAAATACTCATGCGCATCGAACGCACGGGGGGCATCGGCTGGTCGCGCGATTTTAAGTCGAGCGAAGTCAAAGCCGCCTTCGCCGAATCTGCGGTCGAACTCGCCGATCATCTCAAGGCAGAAGCGATTGTCGTCTTCACGCGCCGCGGCCTCACCGCCGACTTCGTCACCGCATACCGTCCGCGTTATGCGACGGTATTCGCTTTCACGAATATGTCGACGGTTCGCCGTAAGCTGCTGTTGAACCGGGCGTGTTATCCCTACCGCATTGATTTTTCGAGCGACCCCGAGCGCACGATCAAAACCGCGTTCGCCCTACTGCAAAAGAAGAAACTTTTGCCTGCTGGCGCTCGGGTGGTCATCGTTTCAGATATTATCGCCGGTACCGAACGCGTCGAGTCTATTCAGGTGAGGCATGTATGAAAATTTATACCAAAACGGGTGATGCGGGCGAAACTTCGCTGTTCGGCGGTGGGCGCGTCAAAAAAAATCATCCGCGCGTCGCTGCATACGGCGAAATCGACGAACTGAACAGTTTTATCGGTGTACTCGCTGCCGACATTGTGCAGAAAAAGGCGCTCAAACACGTCAAAGAATACACGCAGATCATGCACCTGCTGCATAAATTGCAGAACAACCTGTTCGACCTCGGCGCCGAGCTTGCTACCGGTGATGATAAATTTCTCGCAAAACTACCCCGCCGTGTGGGGGAAACCGATATTAGTACGCTCGAACAGGCAATTGACGATATGCAGGCGCACCTGACGCCGCTCAAGAATTTTATTCTGCCAGGTGGTGGCAGCGCGGCGGCTCATGCGCACCTTTGCCGTTCGGTAGCACGTCGCGCCGAGCGCGCGATGATCGAAAGCAAAGCCGCTTCTGGGCTGCTGATAACCTATATCAACCGGTTATCCGACTATTTTTTTGTGCTCGCGCGTTACCTGAATTTTCTTGAAGAGATTCAGGAACCCGAATGGCAGAAGTAATCGTTGCCTCTACAACAGCCCCTTCATCAAAATCGCCGCAACGAGAGAAAGAATGGCATAAAACTCGGGAAAAGCCGCGAGAATCATGGTCTTGCCGAACGCATCGTGGCCGCCGCCGATCGCCTGAATGCCGCTCGAACACACATTTGCCTGCTGTATCGCTGAGATGAGGCACACCAGCCCCACCGCAAGCCCTGCACCGAACACAACCGCTGCATGGAACATCGTGATGCCGGTTTTGACATCTGCAGAATAGAGAATGAAAGCGACAAAACCATAAAGTCCCTGCGTCGCCGGCAACCCCGCCAGCACCAGTGCATTGCCGAACGATTCGGGTTTCTTCTTTATCATACCCAATACCGACGAACCCGCCATCGACAGTCCGATTGCCGAACCGATGCCCGATAACCCCACCATCAGCGCCAAACCCGTTGTTGCGACTATTGTTTCCATTGTTTCTCCTTTTAATTCAGCGACGAAGCGCGGCTAAACGGCCGGTAAGGCCTGCCTGAACCACGAAAGTTGATATTCTTGTAAAATTCGACGAATGTGAGGCGCAGCGGATGCACGAACGCCCCCAAAGCGCCCAACGCGAAATTCAGCGTATGCCCGAGAATAAGAATGAGCACTGTGGCAATAATCCACGGCGAAGCATAATCGGGCCCCGCTGTGCCCTTGGGTAAAACCATAAAGGCGATCTGGTTAAATGCATTGCCCAATAACCCACCGGCCAGCGCGAGTGCAAACAGGCGGATGTAGGATAAAAAATCGCCTAATAACCCTGTCGAGAAACCGTAGAAATCCCACAGCGCGGCGAGCGGACGCAGCCACCATTTGCGGTCAGGGCTACCGAAGAAAAAGAAGGCAACGAGCCCCGCAAACAACACGGCTTCGGCGGCGACAAAGGGCACGGCGGTCAAAGTTTTGCCGACCGCCAACGGCCCGATCGCAAAAGTGCGGTTGAAGCCTAACCGCAGAAAATCCGTATGCGCAGCGAGAACAAACGCAGCGGCCGCAATCATCAGCATGGACAGCGCTTTGAACGCATACCGCCAACCGAGCACCAGCGTCTCATTGACCGCCTGAAGTACAAAGGCGACGAAAATCTGCATAACACCGATGAGCAGCGAGAGAGTCATCGCCGGAAACGAAGTTTTCCCCTCAATCGTGTAGGCGGCAAACACAGCGATATCTGCGCTGCTGCCCGCAGGCAAGAGGCCCTGCGCGTCGCGCACAAACAGGTTGGCCCCGAAAAAAGAATTCATCAGCAGACCTGAAAGAATCGTCGCGAACGACAACGTCAGCGTGAGCAGGCCGATGGCCCGCAATGAGCGCCGCATCAGTAGCAAAACCGAAACGAGTAGAAACAAGATTCCATAACCGACATCACCCATACAAAAAGCAAAAAACAGAGTAAAAAAAGGCGCAAAAAATGGTGTCGGGTCAAGTTCACGGTATGCAGGCAAAGAAAAAATGCGCGTGATTGGCTCGAACAGCCGCGACCAGAAACCATTCACGAGTTTGACCGGCACCGCCTCCTCGCTTGCCGGCTCATCAATAGTATACGCAAGCCGGTGGTGCTCGAGAAAACGCACGACGCGCTCGCGTCGCGACGCGGGAAAAAAGCCGCGCAGACCAAACACCGTACTGCTTCCATCGGCCGCGAGGCTCGATTTGGCATGCTCAAACCGGCGACGCGTTTCTATCAGCCGCGCCGAACGCATAATCTGCTGCACCGAACCCGCGAGCGCCGCGATGCGCGCATTGGCTTCGCCGAGCCGGCGTGAGAGTATTTCACTCTGGCTGACCATTTCGGCAACATAACGCGCCGGGACGTTGAGTTTTTGAAACGGAATGATCGGGGCGTCGCTGCCCAAGGTCACCATGGCAAAGCGCACGGTATTACCCCCCCGCGCAATCACTTCGACACAGTGCTCACCGAAATCATACTGATCGAAAAACCTCTCAGAACCCATGAACAGATGAATACGCACGCCATGGCGTACAAGGCGCGCAATGCCTTCGACGGGAATCTCGCCCCAGCCTTCGTAACGCTGCAACTCTTGCTTGAGTTCGCGCAGCGCACTTTCGAGATGTTCCTTTTCGTCTTTCAGCCGCTGTATGACCGTCAGTTGCGCGCTGAACTCGGCGGGCAGCTCAATATGCGGCAACTCGGCGTCTTTGGGAATCGAACGCTTCGTTTCTTCTATCAGAGAAAGAACTTTCTGGATCTCGGCAATATCGCGGCGCGCCTTCTGCATGCGCGGTGTGTCCGTGTCGGTAAGGTTGATATCGACAACACCGAGCGCCTGCAATGACCGCAGCATGCGCTTTTTTTCCGTGTAAAACAGCAGCAGCGACAGACCGTACATCTTTGCAATCATGCAATGGCCGCCAACCGTGTTTTTTCTTTGACAATTTTCTGCGCCGCGCGTGACAAATTCTCTTTGTCGTCTAAAAAATTGCGAATGCGGCGGATCGCATTTGTATACTGCGGTATCTGTACCTTTTCGTAGAGATTGACCTTTTGTGTGGCTTTTTTGCGCGCCTCGTGCAAGAGCTGAGCATTTTTGCGTTCAATATCAGATTCGATTCTGAAACGGACTATGCGGCGCAACAGTTCGGTGCCTTTGACGACCCAAGCGCGCTGGTGGAATAGACCTGCCTTAATCACTTTGAATTCGACGGTCGCCGCTTCGGCAAGCGCGACCCCCGCGACGCTGCGGTGTTGAATGTCGATCGCCGAAATGCTCAACAACCCCGGATATTCGCTCCACAGTTCGACGAACGGTTCACATTGCTTTTTGAGATCTTCCGATTCATGTTTGAGTTTCACAAGGCGCGCTTGGCATTTGCGCAGCTCGAGGCGCAGGGCCGTCTCTTTCGCCTTCAGAATCGGTAGCGCGCGCACGCGAATCGCGAGATCACGGCGCAGTTTCTGCAGGGCGGGTTTATTCAACTGGTATTTCATGCGCTTTTCCAGTACTTATCGAGAATTGCCTGTTTGATCCCGAGCTCCGCTTTTTCGAAATGTTTGGCCATGAGCCGCCAGCCGGTATCGAGCATTTGCTCGATCGGAATATTCACATCGATCGCCAAGAGCTCTTTAGCATACGCGCGGGCAAAATCGAGCGCGCGC
The DNA here is from genome assembly GCA_016788945.1 of Leptospiraceae bacterium. Taxonomy (GTDB): domain Bacteria; phylum Spirochaetota; class Leptospiria; order Turneriellales; family Turneriellaceae; genus Turneriella. The sequence continues at coordinate 6,466 of JAEUSA010000423.1, read as the reverse complement.
ATGTCGTAGCGCGTCAGGTCGAAGCCGTTTTCTTGTTTGGTGCGCGCATTCGCCGCATCGGCATAGAGCCTTACCAGCGCATTCATCACGTGCGGGTGGTCTTCGCGCGTTTTTTTCCCGATCACAATCTGCTTCAACCGCGATAAAGAACGAAACGGATCAACAATGATTTTGCCCACGGTCGTGTCACGGCGCAGAAAGAGTTGTCCCTCAGTGATATAACCCGTATTATCGGGTATCGCATGCGTGATATCCCCGTCCGAGAGTGTCGTGACCGCAATAATGGTGATCGACCCGCCGTCGGGAAACTGCGCCGCTTTTTCGTAGATGCGCGCCAGATCGCTGTAGAGCGAACCGGGCATCGAATCTTTCGACGGTATCTGGTCCATCTTGTTGGCGACGATCGACAGCGCATCGGCGTAGAGCGTCATATCCGAAAGCAACACGAGCACTTTTTCCCTGCGCTCGACCGCGAAATATTCTGCGGCGGCCAGACACATGTCGGGTATCAGCAGTCTTTCCACAGGCGGATTATCCGTTGTATTGATGAAGGCAGTGATCTTGCCGGATGCCCCCGCGTTCTCGAATACGTTACGGTAATAGAGATAGTCATCGTTCGTCAGGCCAATGCCGCCAAGGACAATACGGTCGGCATCTGCGCGTAGAGCGACCGTTGCCATCACTTGGTTGAATGGTTGATCGGGGTCGGCGAAAAAGGGAATTTTTTGGCCACCGACAAGCGTGTTGTTGAGATCGATACCGGCGATACCCGTGGCAATGAGTTCGAACGGCTGCTGCCGGCGCACGGGGTTCACCGTCGGTCCACCCGTTTCCACGAGTCTGCCCGCGAGCGGCGGCAGATTGTCGATCGGCTCGCCATATGCATTGAGATAGCGCCCCGCAAGATCGTCGCCAACGTGCAGCTGCGGTGGTACGCCGAGAAAATGCACACGCGAGCCGGTAGAAAGCCCGTCGGTACCTGAAAACACCTGCAACGTGACCTCGTCGCCGGCAAGTTTAACGACCTGCGCGCGACGGCCGTCGACGACTGCCATCTCTTCATTGCCGACACCATCGGCCCTGAGTGCCACCGTGGCTTTGGTAATTTTGGTGAGCCCTGTATAGACCTTTTTCATTTGCTCTCCGCCTTGCCCGCTTGCGGCAGTGCAGCCATCAATTCAGATTCATACTGTTTGAACTGTGCTTCACCGAACGGAGAATAATTCATTTGCTTAAGCAGGTTTATGAGCTTCTTGAAATAAGTGCCGACCTCTTCAAAGTGTTCGAACGAAAAATCGGTTCGGCAAATACGCGCGACGAGATTGAGCATGTACTTCTGGCGTGAGACCGGTGTACTGCCGTCGATCGCATCGAAGGCATCTTGCTGCAGAATCGAAAAGTCAATGAGTTCGCCTTTCCACAGCGTGACGTGGTATTCCATCGGTACGCTGTCATCGCCGAGAATCGATATTTGGTCATTGGCCTCGACGCTGCGCCGCAGAAGATCGCGCATCTCTTCAACGAGGTCTGCCCAGCCCGGCTGCATGTCGCTCTCTAAAGTCTGTCGAAATTCGGGGTAATCGAGATATTTGGAATACGAATCGAGGGGGTCGATCGCCGGGTAGCGCTTTGAATCGGCGCGTTTCTGCGCCAGGGCATAATAGCAGCGCGCAGCCTTGCGCGTGCTTTCGGTAACGGGTTCATTCATGTTACCACCCGCGGGCGAAACCGTGCCGATAAAGGTTACCGAACCGGTCTTGCCATTATTCAGCACGACATAACCGGCGCGCGCATAAAATGCCGAGATAACCGCGGGCAAATCCATCGGGAACGCATCGGGACCCGGAAGTTCTTCGAGGCGGTTTGACATTTCGCGCAATGCCTGCGCCCAGCGCGATGTTGAATCGGCAAGCAGCAGAACTTTTAATCCCATGGCGCGGTAATATTCGGCAATCGTCATGCCGGTATAGACTGATGCTTCGCGCGCCGCAACCGGCATATTCGAGGTATTGCACACAATGGTCGTGCGCTCCATCAGTTTACGGCCGGTGCGCGGGTCATCGAGTTCGGGAAATTCTTTGAAAATCTCGACCACTTCATTGGCGCGCTCACCGCACGCGGTGATGATGATGAGATCGGCGTCGGCATTTTTGCTCATCGCGTGTTGCAACACCGTTTTGCCGCAGCCGAATGGTCCGGGTATAAAGCCGCTGCCACCTTCGGGCATCGGGTTCAATGTATCGACCGCGCGTATGCCGGTTTCGAGCAATTTGAAAGGCCGTGGTTTTTCGCGGTAGGCGGTAATCGCGCGTTTGACCGGCCATTTCTGCCGCATGGAAACAGGAATTTCATTACCTTCGCCGTCGACGAGTGTCGCGATCGTATCATCGACTTTGTATTTACCCGGTGCGGCAATGCTGCTGATGCTGTAGGTTCCAGATAGCGCAAACGGCACCATAATCCGGTGCGTAATCCATCCTTCTTTTACCGCACCCAGCCAGTCACCAGTCCCCACCTTATCACCCTTGATTACCCCGGGCGTAAATTCGTAGAGGGCCGCGGCATCAAGCGGATCAACGGTCTGACCGCGACCGAGAAAAAGTCCCGTGAGCTTATCGAGATCGTTCTGCAGACCGTCATACTTGCGCGAAAGCAGACCCGGTCCGAGCGAAACCTCGAGCATATGCCCGGTGAATTCAACGGTATCGCCGCAGCGTATGCCGCGCGTCGATTCAAACACCTGTGCCTGGGCGACATTACCCGCGACGCGAATGACTTCGGCCATCAGTTTGAGTTCATTGCGGTTGATGTAGCAAATCTCATTCTGCCCGACGGCACCATCGACGGTGATGCTGACGAGGTTACTCAATACACCGGTGACCTGCCCGCGGGTCATGCTGCCCCCGCGGTCATCGCCGCCCGTTCAGCCGTCGTCACGATGTCTTCGATAATCTCTTCGAGCGCCCTCTCGCCTTTCTGCGGGCTGAGCAGCAGCCAGCGGTGAAACAGGCTCAGCTTCAGAAAATAATGCAGCACATAGTTCAGTGAGAATATGCGACCGGCAACAACCATCCGCAAATGCTCTATCAGCAGTTCATCGAGGCGCTTCTCTAAATGCACAAGGTCACCGGCGTTCAGCAGCGCAACAAGTTCGGGAATATAAGCGTACTGACCGCTGAGCCCGAAATCGGTTTGTGTGGCAGCGGCAAGCTCTGCCGGCAGATCATATTCACCGACGGTGATGCGCGTGATCTTGAACCCCTGCGCACGCGCATTGAGCGCCAGCAAAATGTTCTTGAGGTCGCGCTTGAAGAGAAACATCTCACGGATATACTCTTGCGGGTGTCGTGTCCCCTCTTCGTAATACAGATCTACGAGGCGATTCTCGCGTTCGCGTACGGTGAAGCCGGCGTGTTTTTCTTCATCGAGAAATTGGTGCATGTAGGCAGGCGGCGCGTACTCTCCTTCGTAAGCATCGATGAGAATATCTTCGATATCTTCGAAACTGAACACTGCCGGCTCATAAAAGTGTACTGCAGTGCGCGGCAACACGCCGTCGCGTTTGCGCAACAGCTTCAGCAGATTTTTGTTATCGTTGCGGTAGAGCAGGTAATGAAATGCTTCGCGCGCTTCGGCGGTGAGGTTTGTTTCGATGATCGTGCGTATGTCGGCAAGATCGTCGAGAGTCGCCGATTCGACCTCAGGCAGCGCGTTGACCAAAAAATGGAAGTTCATCGCATCAGTTCCGCTGTGGCCTGCTTGAGGTGCGGCTCGAGAAATTCGAGCATGGCATGATCGCTGAACTCAATTTCATAGCCCGCGCCTTTTTCGGCGATCGAAAAACCACTCTTGCGGCCGTCGCCAATGATTGTGAGTCCGGCAAGTTCGGCCTGCATCGCCTGTTTGAGTTTTGCGAGCAATGCATCTTTTTGCGCTTCAGATACCGTGATTGTCAGATCTTTATTCTGCTGATTTTTTACGATGCCAAGAATGAGGTCTTTGATGAAATCTCCATCGGCGAGCGCAGCCTTAACCGGTGCGCCGATCAAACGCTCACGCAACAGTGAGCTGATTTCATGCCTGAGACCTGATACGACCCGCCCGGCAGCAGCTTTGAGCTCTGCTTCGGTCGAACGTTTTTTCTCACTGGCCTGCCGCTCTGCGTCACCAACAATGCGCGCCGCATCAGCATTGGCGCGAGCCACAATTTCGCCTGCCTTCGCCTCGGCTTCGGCCACAATCGCCGCGGCTTTCTGCTCCGCGCGGCTGATACCCTCCTCGTAGATACGATCGACCATACGTTCGAGAGTATTTTCCATAACGCGCAGTCGAAACAGTGGAAGTTATGGACAAGTGTTTTTCGATCACGAAACCCCGATAGGTTGCGCGCGCCCCCGATAGGTTCAACCGATAATGAGTCTCCTTTGCTCGAAAGGCGCGGATATTAGAAGTAGGTCACCAGCGCAATTTCACCGGGCAGCATGCGCAACTGCCAGCTCAGCGTTTTGGCCTTACGCCGGCTGTCGTACAGATCGCGTGAATACGTGGGCTGCGTGAAGATTTTGAGTTCGGCTATCGTGAGGCTCGTCACGAAACGCAACAGCCCCCACCATGGACCATTGATCCAGATGGCGTCGATCAACGCCGCCGTGCCCAATAACGTGATGGTGCCCGCCTGTGCAAACCAACCCGTGGTGAAACGCTGGCGGTTCGCGCTCACCTCAAGCCATTCATCGCTTTTTTTGAGTTTCGCGCGTTTTTCTTCGGGTGTACCTTCAGGCATAGCCGAAAGTTCGGCTTGCGCGGCGAACGACTTGGGTTTAAACAGTATTAACGTCACAACACCGATACCCGACACCGCCATCGAAACCGGCTGCACTTTCTGCACGCGTGAACCGGGTTCGGCGGTGAAATACAGCGTGGTCGAGGTGGTGAGAATCGCCGATGAAAAACCGAGCCAGCCGTAGTACCAGTAGGTATCCGCCTGTTTTTCGCGCGCAAAGTGTTCTTTGGCTGCCGCAAGCTTGCTATCGGTTTCGGCAGCCGCATCGGCATAAACACTCTGTGTAAAGATGCATAAGCAAAACAGTGGCAGGCGTAGAGCCCGGAGAAGAATCGCTGAGTAGTCTGATCGGCAGAGGGTGGAACAATTTTCGCTACGCATACGAGCGCAGCCGGGCATGCCGACGCAGAGGAAAAAATCTCATGGAGGCAGACCGGTACCGGAGGGCTTCACGCTCGTGCAAGTGAGAAACACCTGCGTTCGCGCTCGACCGCGCAACACGATCGCCGGAAATGCTGCCCATGCCGAAAGAACGACAGGCGCGCTGGCAGAAGGCAGGTGCCACCAGCGGAAGATCGCACTTAGCCACGGCCGACAAAATTTTTGACCGCGTCGCACTGCTGCCCCCCATTCACAGCGGCGAGCGCCTGCCGATCTATCTCACCGATAACATTCCGAAAGACCTGTTTTTTCCGCTCGAAGAGACAGATATCTCGGCCACACTCGCTGCGCTGCCCGCCGATGACTGCAAGGGCATCACGCATATCTGGCTGCGCAGGCCGCTTTCGAGCGAATTCCGCAGCGGAAGAATACCGCTCGCCGAATATATCGCGTTGGGCGAAGCGGCGCTGATTGTCATCTATCCGTGGCCGACGGCGCTGCGCATGCCGTTGACCAAAAAACCCGCCGACAAGGTACTCAACCGTTACCGTCGATTTGCCCCCAAACTCACGAGCCATAAAGGCAAGTGGCACCTCGAATGGTTGCCCGAACAAGCGAAGGATTTCTGTGCGAACGAGCTGATTAGGCACGAGGTTGCGACACATGCCGAATTTCGCGCCAAACACGCTGCTAAAGAAAGCAGGCGCGGCGAAGAATTGCCGATACAATATGCGAATCAGAGATTCTTTGAAGAGAATCTCGAATATTGGTGAATCCGCAAGCGGGAAGCAGATGATTTAAACGGCAGTGTCGTACGCTTTCAGTTTATAGAGCAGCAAACCTTCATGGCTCGATTCTTGCTCAGAAAGCCCGGTTTGATGACTCGAGCTTTCCTTAAAGGCGCGCGTGGCAAAGTGACCAAAAATCTCGCCGTTCATGAAGCGTGACCGCAGCGCCAACGCCTCGTCGACTGCCTTACCGTACACAGAATAGCGACGATCTCCGGTCGCACCCAAATAGCCTGCCGTCGCGCGGCCATAATGCAAGACGGTCGAAACCGCAATGCCAGCGAAATCCGGGAGCATATGACGGCCCTTTTGATTGATTAATGCGAGGTGGTCGGTAATTTCCTGAACTGCCGACATGGCCTTGGCAAATGCCTGTTCGTCTTTGAGCGGGGCATTCCAAAAAGCGAGGCAAACACCGTCGGGCAGTGAATTAAACGCCGCATCAGCGGCGAAGACGACGCGCCGCATCGTTTCATAGTAATAATTGGTAAATTCGGCAGAGCGGCGTGCAGTT
>JAEUSA010000368.1 GCA_016788945.1 Leptospiraceae bacterium | reverse complement strand
GGCAGGGCATTCGCTGTCATCACGCAGGCGCTGCCAGCACAGCATGTGGTCAATCGCCTGCCGGTACAAGAGCTCCGCCGTATCGGGTTGTTCGCGCAGCGCCTCGTTGAGGCTCAGGTCACCGAGGTCTTGCTGTAGCATGACGCCCGCGGCAACGTCGCAATAAAAAATTTCTGGTACAGAAACGCCGCCAGTCTTCAGGAATTTCTGCACTGCGAGAACGTTCGGCATGTTGACTGCTGCGCTCTCGGCTCCTTCGTGCACGCCAATCACAGTGGTGCTGTCGGCGAGATGCAGACGGTAGTAGCGTCGTGTCGAGGCTTCGGGCACAAGCGGCGTGGTGCCGCTAAGCTTAGCGGTAAATTTTGCCGATTCTAACACGCGGGAAAAACAAATGAAAATTTCGCTGTTCATTCAGCATGTCCTCTGTTGCTCTGGGCAAGCAATTCTTTTTTTGGTCAGTGTTTGTGTCATCCACGGTCGAGACAGTAAATATTAGGCGGCGAAAGACAACAATTGTCTCCATCGCCGAAATACACAGATCTAAGCCAATCGGTCGATATGCATACAGACTACGGGAAAAATGATGGAGAAAGCGAGTTTGATCTGCGCACTCCTCTTTTTTCGGTAGGCCAGATTCTCGACAATTTCGGTAAATGCCATAGGAACATACAATAACACAAACAGAACCGTGAGAGTCAGTCCATGAAACAGGCCCGTAGTGCCGCTGCTGGAAAATTGTGCATCCGCCTTCCAGATAACGGAGTATGAGATACATGTGTAAATGAGCAGTACTAAATCTGCCGTAAACTCGACGCTGATCGCAACCGGTTTTTTCGCACCTCTTTGCAACGAAATCGGCAGCATCGGAAATAATATGATAAGCTCTTTGATAACGATTAAGAAATACCAATACATAGCCGTTGAATCCGATTTGCTCTTCGTGGGAATATTGATACCGAAGAAATTCATAGCCGCGTGCAACAGCAGAATAGAAAGCACGCTGTGTAACGCCCAAACCAAGATCATTCCGGTAAAATGAAATCTCTTCTCTGCGATGCGGTATTTCAGAGCTTTCCATTTAACCCACAATGCGGGAAGTTCGATGCACTGAAGCAGAAATAACACATACCCCATACTCGGCGCCGTGATTTTTTCGACATTGGCCTGCCTGGTTAGTTGGGTAATATGGTCTTCAAGGAAAAGAATATAAATTCCATAAAGCAAGAAGAAAAGAACTGACCGGTATGGAAAAAGCTTTTCCGCCATAAAATGCTGGATACATAATATCGACGTCAGCAACTGACAGTCAATTGAAAAGCCCGCTCTGGGTTAATCCAGCGGAGGCAAAATAAGATGCAAAGCCAACGCAACTATGCTCTCGACCTCTTGCGCGGCCTGACGATTGCACTCATGATCATCGTCAACAATCCCGGCGACTGGCAGCAGATGTTTTCGATATTGCGCCATGCCGAATGGCACGGCTTTCTCGGTGCCGATATCGTCTTTCCGCTGTTCTTGTTTGTCGCCGGTTATGCGGCGGCACTCAAAATCACCCGGGATTTCAGCAACGGAGCATCGGGACCACATTGCGCCAGTGCTTTGACTCTCGAAGAACCTGAACCGCCACACTTTTATCGTCGGCTCGTTCGCCGCGCCGTCGTACTCTTCATCATCGGCGTTTTTCTCAATGCATGGCCGTTTGGCCTTTTGCCAGGCACAGATTTCTCGATAGAAAAAATACGCGTCTTCGGCGTCTTACAGCGCATCGCCATCTGCGTTCTTATAGGTGGAATTATCCTAAGGCATCTGCGCACGACAAGGGGAATTATGGTCGCGATTTGTGCGTTGGCGTTGATTTATGAAATCCTCATGCGTCTCCCCTTGATTTCGACTGTAGAGGGTAATTTCGGACGGAGTTTTGAGTTAACAGATAACTTCGCGCGTCTCGTTGATTTGACGCTTATACCACAAAGCATGCTGTACAAGGTGCAAAAGATAACCTTTGACCCAGAAGGTTTATTGACCTCGACAGGTGCGGTAATGACTTTCTTGTTCGGTGCACTTTGCTATCGTCTGCCACTGCAGCGATTCACACTCGTCTGCATACTCATGGTGCTTGGGGGCCTTTGGGCGATTTTTGAACCGGTCAATAAGAACCTATGGACCATGCCGTATGTTTTGCTTACGGCAGGTTCCGGAGGCGCCTTGCTCACGCTCTTGGAAAAAATCCGGTTCAGCGAAATGCGGATTGCCCATTTTCTCTCTGCGCCTTTCGCAGACATGGGTCGTAATCCTTTGCTGATTTATACGCTGAGCGGAATCGCCGGTAAAGCCCTTGCTTTCGGCAAAACGACTTCCGGAGTAAGTTACAAGGTGGTCTTATACAAAGGCCTACAGGTTTTACCCCTCTCGGGCAAATTATCTTCACTCGCCTATTCGTTAATTTTTCTGGCCCTGCTGGCCGTGTTGGCGCGCCTGTTGCGGCGGATACCCCTTTCGGTTTAGCTCTGGACGATCGGTCGTTACTTTCTGACGAGACGGCAACGTGCGCAGGTACTGGACGGCACTATCAGCGACGATAGTCGCTTTCTCCGGCACAATCGGTGCTGCCGACAAACCCGTTTTAAAAATCGGCTACGTGGATTATCCGCCCGTTATTATGGTGTCTGCAAACCGGGCTGACAGTGGCATTGGTTTTGATCTTTTAACTGCCTTCGCTGCAGAACACGGCTACAAGGCAGAATTCAAATTGCTCGATAACTGGAATCAGGTGACGAAAGCAATCGGAACGGGTGAAATCGACCTCGTGCCTGGCATTCAACAGACCCCAGCTCGGGAGGAACAAATTCTTTTCTCCAGGTCATATGTCCGCTTACCAACCGTACTCGTCGGGCACAAAAATATGACGAAGAAACTGACCGATGCGGGAATTACCATAGGCGTTACGCCGGGCAGCGTGCTTGAGTCCTATCTGAAAACCGCGTATCCGCGCGCAACGCTTGTCTCAGCGCCCGATTCGCTGACCTCGCTGAGCCGGGTTGCTTTAAGGGAAATTGACGTGAATGCGATCAATTCAGGCGCCGCTGCCTATTATATCAACAAAGCGCTGTTTTCTGAAATGGAACTCAAAGGTTACACGGGGCATGAATATCTGCTGAGTGTCGGAGTGAGCCATCGGCGCGCAGACCTCGTGCCACTACTGAATACATTTATCGCGCGGCGCGCAGATCTGATCAAACAGAGCGCTGATCGGTGGCAAAACCCGCCTGCCACCTTGCCCAAAGTGACGCTACTGCTTGAGGGTGTGGCCGTGGGTGTTGTGCTGACCATTATAGTCGGTTGGCTCATCTACCAGCAGAGGCGCAGAACCATGAAACTGCGCGAGGACCTCGATAATACGCGCAATTTGCTGAACAAGGTCTTCGATTCATTGCCCGAACTGATTTTTCTCAAAGATTCTGATGGCAGGTTCGTTTTCGTTAACCGTGCTTTTGCAGATCTCTATTCCACAACACCGCAAAAAGTGTATGGGGCAACGCTCGAAGAATTACACTGGCACCGTCCCGAAGAAGCCGCACGCTTTCGCTTGGCCGACCGTAAGGTGATCGCGACCAAACGGCCGGTCACCACCGACGACACGCGCACTGCACCCGATGGCCGGTTGCTCTGGTTTCACACCACTAAGCTGCCGTTTGAAACCAGCGGCGGAGCATTATACGTTCTGGGTGTTGCTACCGATATTACTGAACGCAAGGCCTATGAAACTGAGCTGCGCGACCAGCGCAATGCCGCCGAAGAGGCAAACCGCGTAAAGAGTCGTTTTCTCGGCGTCATGAGTCATGAAATACGCACGCCGATGAATGCAATTATTGGCCTGACCGAATTACTCATTGCGGGTCAAACCAACGAAGGCCAACGGGAATTGTTGTTTAAAGTCAAGTCTTCAGCCGAAGCCTTGACCGAAATACTGAGCGACATTCTCGACATCTCGCAGCTCGAAGCTGGCAACCTGACGATCAGCACCGCTGCTACGGACTTAAAACAACTCGTAACAAATGTCTTTGAACTCAATCGATCCACTGCGGAGGCTAAGAATATTGAGTATACGCTCTCGCTGGATGACCGGCTACCCCCCCAGATTGAATGCGATGCGGCAAGGCTAAGGCAGGTTCTCTCCAATTTGCTGACGAATGCGCTGAAATTTACCGAGACCGGCAGCGTCAGCATGTACGTTCACATTGAGGAACAAACCACCCAAAAACTGCAATTCGTGATTGCAGACACAGGCATAGGTATCCCGGCGGCGCTGCATCAGCGTATCTTTAAACCCTTTGTCCAGGCAGACAACTCGAACACACGCCGCTTCGGGGGCATTGGCCTTGGTCTCGCCATATCACAGAGAATAGTGCACGCGATGGGAGGATCCATCGTCCTCGACAGCATGCCGGGAAGAGGCAGTACATTTGCTGTAACCATACCTTTGAATCTGCCTCAGGCGACTTTATCGCAAACTGCGCTACCGACCGAAGGATTTTTGGGCACAGTACTCGTCGTCGAAGACGTCGAAATCAACCGTATCATTCTGTGCCAAATGCTCGGGAAAATGGGTATCGAGGTCGTCGAAGCAACCAATGGCCAGGAGGCCATTGAAAAATTCTGTGAGCGGTTGAATCTGGTGCTTATGGATGTGCACATGCCAGTCATCGACGGTTTGGCCGCAACGGCGGAGATCAGAAAAAAAGACAATGACCACCGCGTTCCTATTGTCGCCGTCACCGCAGCTGTTATGGAAGAAGATCGCCAAAGTTGCCTAAAGGCAGGCATGGATGATTTTCTTGCGAAGCTGGTGAGTCTCGCGTCCTTATCGGCGATGTTGAAAAAGTATCTACCGGCGCGAAACAATAATTGACACGCCATGCCTTTGTTCAGCGCGGAGGTGTATGAAATACAGCTTGCTTTTTGTATTCAGCTTTTTTATTCTAACTTACTGCAAAGAAAAAACACCTGTCACCGATAAGACTGCAGATAAGGCCGCCGTTGCGCCTGAAGGTGATGGGTTAAAAAAACACCTCATTGCTGCTGAGAACTGGGGTCCACAATTTTCAAGCCTCGGCGTTTTTCTCAAATTTAGCGATACACAATATACCATCGACGTTCAAGGCCCGGGCGGACGTAAATGCAGCGGCGCTTACAGCACGGCTGGCCAGGCTGTGCAGCTCGAAGCGGGTAAAGATGAGTTTGGCGAGACAAGCGATCAGTGTATCAAACAATCATGCAGAATCGTGCCGACTCCAAATTCACTCTATGCCACCGAAGCGCTCGGCTGCGGTAACCAGATGTACTACAACACAAGCAAGCGACAACCGAAAGACAAGGCCGTGAAGATTGACGGCCATGACGCCGTGTTGCTTGATGGTGCTTCTGCGAATACTACCGATGCAGTGGTCTTTCGCGCAGGGCCCTCAAAAACCTCGGGCGCTATCAAATGCACGAGCGCGGACGGAAAAAACCGCATCGAATACTTCAATCTTGTGGCACGCACGCGTGACAAATTCCAAGTCGATAAATGGAATAACTATTGGTACTATGTCTACGCTCAAGAAACTGATATGTCTGGTTGTGACAAGAGTTATGGCTGGCTATTCGGTGAATTCGTAAAACCGTAACATACAATACCCGGTTTTGTTGACAAGATACGCATAATCCGCAAACTCAGCGGATGCGCTCCGTTTTGAAAGTCGGGTTGTGCGTATTGTTGTCTATCCTCTCGGTTCTATCGTGCAAGAACAGCACCGTCACCAATTTCTATAACACCGTCGCGCAGAACCATAATGTCCAGAATTCTTATTGGGGTACCGCAAGTCCGGACACGGGGTGCACGCCGGGTGGTCGCACCAGCCTCGGCATCGTCGATATTTGTGGCGGAGGTGGTGCGGGCACAATGAATGCGGCTGGGGCGGTCAGCACAGCTTACCCCCTCTGCATTAATGATCCCGCTGTATCTATTTGCACCGGGGCCCGTTAGGCGTTCACACCCACTCCGAAATCTGACGGCCGAAAAAGTTCTCCAGCAATTCGGGAATTATGCCGATAGCAGAGCATATGAAACGCCTGTTTGACCTGAGCCTGATTCTTGCAGCTCTCTTCACCCTTGCCGCCGGTATTATGGCAATCGATAGCGCTTTTAAGCATCCTTCTGATGAACAGATGGCGGTTGAAGACCAATCGCTCGACCAACAGATCAAAGAAACGATTCAGAAAATCGAATCGCTTCACAAAGTAAGAAATTTCGGCTCACTGCACATGGCACCGCAACAAACTCAGGTTCGCCTGACGGGCAATGGTGAATGCATCGAAATCAATGCGCATGCGGAAAATCATGAAATGCCGGTGGTGAAATCGAAGACCATTGATTACAAACTGCAGAACATCAACGTCTGCTTCAATAAAGAAAAACTCACACGCATCGAGTCAGCGTTTACGGCGGTGTCGATGACGAAACGTGAAAAGACGGTGAATAATTTTATCCACAAAGACCCACTCAACACGATGGTAAACGACATCGTGCTATCGAGCATTTTCAACGAACGAAAGCGAGATAATCTGCGGGTAGGTGACCTGCAAAACTCGTATACCAAACCGATGCGCATATCGTTCAAAAAGGACTATTATCTGCCGCATCTGCGGCAAACTGCGTACATACTCGAACGCACTTTAGATCTGCACCGCCACGAGGCAATCAAAGCCAACACAAAAGCAGTAAAGCAGTACGTGAATAGCGCCGAACCCTGACGGGTGAGCGTGCAAGCCACGCCGCTATTCCAAAGTCCTTGACCCGGCATAAGCCGGGTCGCTAAGCAATCTGCCATGGAATCTTATCTTTTAGATTGGTTGCAGCTTGGCGTGCGCTGGCTGCACATGATCACCGGCATTGCGTGGATTGGCGCCTCGTTCTATTTCGTCTGGCTGAATAACAATGTTCGCCGTCCGGATGAGCCCAATGCGCCCGACGGTGAAAAAGACGGTGAGCTGCATGCGATACACGGCGGGGGTTTTTACCGCGTGCAGCGTTACGCGCTCGCACCGAAAGAACTGCCGCACGACCTGCACTGGTTTAAATGGGAGGCTTA
>JAEUSA010000329.1 GCA_016788945.1 Leptospiraceae bacterium | reverse complement strand
ACCAGACGCATGCTTATGTACTCGAAATCGACGAAGCGCGCTTTCAGCTCGAAGAGGCCAAGGTCCGTCGTTCGATTTATGTTGAGACGCACCTCGGCGCCGAAGACGAAGCTCTGCGCCAAGACATCATCCGCAAATTTATCTCCGCCGCCCGCAACAAAGACCGCGTCGGTGAATACCGCACATTTCTAATGAGCTATTTTCAGTTCACGCGCGACACCCTGCTGATGCAACAAACTTCGCTACCCGAAGCGGAGCATAATTTTTTCCTTTACCATTTCGGTCCGGTTTTCTTCATCAAAATTTGCACGCACTTCATGCGCATCGGCCGCACCGGTTATGTACACCGGCACATCAAACGCAACCAGATGGTGCGCGAATTACCGTTCGAGTATGTCAAATACGTACTCAAAGACTGGTGGGACGAAAACGTCTACCTGCAGGTCTCACGCGTTGACCGCAATAACCATGCCGCATATGACAAGTTGCTCGAGCAGATTCGCCGAGAATGGCAGGAGCATCAGCTGCGCCTGCTCATCAAGATAAAAAAAGACCCCGCGTTGCTGCGCGCACTCAATATTCACGATGTGCGCACGCTCGGCCATTACGTCGAAAGTGAAATTTCGTATCTCTATCATGTGAAAATCATACGTTTTCTCGGGCAAGATTTCTTCTATCTGCCGATTCAGCTCAGTAAAATGGGCGAAAAGCGATAGGCGCCGCGCGGTAGATTGTAAATACTTGGCGCATTTTAGATGCGCGTGCGGTTTTAGTGATCTGCCGCGCATCCCCCGTAACCCTTTACAACCTGTCAAAAATGCCGTTTCTGGCCCGAAATGGCCCAAACCGGCTCAGAAACACCCGCCGAGGTATCTGTCGGCGCGCTCGAAGCACAGCGCCTCAGCAAGCTCGAAGCGATCAAATCAAGGGGGATCGACCCCTACCCTGTACGTTTCGCCGGGAAACAGAACATAGCCGACATTCGCCGCGAAAGTTTTGGCGAAAACAATGATCTGACGCCTGCTGAAGACGCCGCGCACGTGGCGACAGCGGGTCGCGTCGTCGCGATTCGCGATATGGGCAAGGCGCAGTTTCTGCAGATTCAAGACCAGAGCGGCAGAGTACAGGTCTATGCCGGTAACAAGACGCTCGGCGAAGATGACTACTTTGTGCTGAGAAATCTCGACCTCGGCGACATCATCGGTATCAAAGGCAGACCGTTTCGCACGAAAACCGGCGAAGCGAGTATCCATGCCGACGAACTCAAGATTCTGAGCAAAAACCTCGCCCCATTGCCCGTCGTCAAAGAAAAGGACGGCGAAACCTACGACGGCATCAGCGATATCGAACTACGTTATCGCCAACGTTATATCGATCTTGCGGTCAATGCCGAGGCGCGCGCCACATTTACCTTGCGCTCGGCAATTTTGCGCGAGATACGCGATTTTCTGCACCGCAAAGGATTTATGGAAGTCGAAACGCCGATGATGCAGGCAATTGCTTCAGGCGCCGCTGCTCGTCCGTTTACCACGCACCATAATGCACTCGATATCGATCTTTACATGCGTATTGCGCCAGAGTTATACCTTAAGCGCCTCATCGTCGGCGGTTATGAAAAAGTTTTCGAGATGAACCGCAACTTCCGCAACGAAGGCATCAGTACGAAACATAATCCTGAATTCACGATGATCGAAATTTATCAGGCGTATGCAGATTACAACACCATGATGGAAATCACGCAGGATATTTTCGAACATCTATCAGTGACGCTGTTAGGCTCCACGGAAATGCCCTACGGTCAGCATACGATCTCGCTTAAAAAACCTTGGAAAAAAATCGGCTATCTTGAATCCATCAAAGAAGCGACGGGTCTTGATTTCGAAAAATTCCTGGGTGAAGAAAATCCGTCGGTGACCGAAGCGAAAAAAATGGCCGCGTCGGCCGGCCTCAAGGCCGAAGGTTTGCATACCTTCTGGGAAGTCGTCGATCTCGCCTTCTCTGAAAAAGTTGAACCCAATCTGATTCAGCCGACGATCGTCATGCATTATCCGAAAGCGATTTCACCACTGGCGAAATCGATACCCGGAAATGAGCATCTCGTCGAACGCTTTGAACCGTATATTACCGGCCGCGAGATGGGCAACGCCTTCAGCGAACTCAATGATCCGCTCGAACAGGAGCGCCGCTTTAACGAACAGGCCTCGCAGAAAGCGAGCGGAGCCGAAGAAACAATGGAAACCGATGACGATTTTGTCACCGCGCTGAAGGTCGGCATGCCGCCAACGGGTGGGCTCGGCATCGGTATAGATCGTTTGGTCATGCTATTCGCCAACAAATCGAGCATTAAAGACGTCATTCTGTTTCCCCTGCTGCGGCCTAATAAGTGATTCTTGTTTACTGACGGAGAACTATGAAAACAAATCTTTCATTTATCAAAACAGCGCGCGACAAGATTCAGCTGCTGAACCAGAAGCTGCTGCCGCACAAGTTAGATTACGTTACCTGCACAAACGGCAACGATGTCGCCAAAGCGATCAAAGATATGATCGTCCGTGGTGCGCCTGCAATCGGCATTTCGGCCGCGTACGGCATGTATCTCACCGCTTGGGAGTTATCTAAAAAGAATAAAAAAGTTACTCTCGATGTATTGAAGAAACAAAAACAACTGCTCGATGCAGCGCGCCCAACTGCGGTGAATCTGGCGTGGGCGACAACCCAGATGCTGTCTACCGCCAATGCCTTCTTTGCCCGCGAAGCACCGACGCCGACGAGCGGGCGCGCAAATCAGGGCAAAGATGCAAACCTCAAACTGTTGCTGGCACTCTATGAAAAAGCGCTCGAGATACACAACGACGATGCTGAACGTTGCCTCGCGATGTCGAATAATGCCGTCAAATACCTCGTCACCAAATACCCGAAAGAGAAATACAACATTCTGACCCACTGTAACACCGGTTCTCTGGCAACCGGCGGCATTGGTACCGCGCTGGGCGCAATTCGCTTACTGCACGAGAAGGGCAAAATCAACATGGTATACGCCGACGAAACCCGCCCGTATCTTCAAGGTTCTCGCCTGACGGCGTTTGAACTGCAAAAAGAAAAAATTCCCGTCACGCTCACGGTTGACTCGCAGGCGGCTTACCTGATGCAAAAAAAACTCATTGATGCAGTTTTTGTCGGCGCCGACCGCATAGCGGCCAACGGCGATGTCGCCAACAAGATCGGCACCTACGGCCTCTCTGTTCTGGCAAAGGCTCATCGCATACCTTTCTTTGTGGTCGCTCCGAAATCCACCTTCGACAATTCGATCGAAAACGGAGACAAGATTGTCGTCGAAGAGCGTTCGGCAACCGAAGTGCTGGAGATTGCCGGCAGGGTAATCGCGCCGAAAGTACCGGTTGTCAATTACAGCTTCGATGTGACGCCACAGAGTAATATCACGGCCATCTTCTCAGAAGAAGATACGCTCGAGTAGTTATGTATTACCTGCTCATCGCTGCGACGCTGATTACCGGCATCTGGGCGGCTCACGTCGCGCTGTTGCAGGCCCCCGCCGATGCCATGCAGGGCAATGTGCAGCGTGTATTCTATTTTCACGTCCCGTTGGTGTGGGTATCGTTTCTGGCATTCATCGGTGGTGCCGTGATGAGTGTACGTTATCTCAAAAGCCGCAACCTGCAGCACGACGCATGGGCACGCGCATTTATCAAAACCGGCTGGGCCTTTACCACAACCGTGCTGGTGACAGGCCCCTTGTGGGCGAGGCCCGTGTGGGGCGTTTTCTGGAACTGGGGCGACGAGCGGCTGGTATCTTTTTTTGTCATGTGGATGATGTATAACGGTTATCTGCTGCTGCGCGCGACAATCAACGACGCAGAAAAAGCGGCGCGTATCGGTGCAATTTTATCACTGCTGGCGCTGCTCAATGCGGTGCTCGTTGTGGCGGCAATCTATATCTGGAAAACGGCATCGCATCCCGGACCTGTTTTTGTGCAGAAGGCCGGCAGCGGAGTTATGGACCCGCTGATGCGGCGCGCATTTTGGGGAAATTTTTCAGCTTTCACTCTGCTGTTCATTTCATTACTGGTCGCGAGATACCGGGTTGAAAAAACGCAAACGGAGCTTTAACATGCAAATCAGAGTAGCTTTCTTCGCACTCGCGCTTACTACCGCGCTTTCAGCAGATTTTGACACCGAATCACTCGGGAAGGGCCTTACTGAACGCACAGATAAATTTCTTTCTGCACCCACCGGCGATGCGCGTGCGCAGATGGCGCAGTTCAGTGACGAAGATCTGCAAAAAATTACCACGGCTTTCAAAAAAGAGCACAGCGCATCCGATCAGCGTATATTTTGGTTGAGCGAAGAACTCTACCGCCGCAACGCTGAACGCGTTGCCGCAGAGCGGATAAAATTCCTCTATCTTGCAGTAGTGGCTGCCTTTATCATACTCACCGGTTTCGCGCTGTTGACCTACCGGCAAAGCCGTCGTCTTCCCGCACCGGCACCGGCGGCGGCAACACCCGTTTTCCCGGCTACCGCCGAACCGGTGCGTAAAAGGCCGGCATCCCCAACAAAGGGTAAACGCCGCAAATGAAAGGTATTATTCTCGCCGGCGGTTCTGGCACCCGCCTTTACCCGGTTACGCGCGTCGTTTCGAAACAGCTGATGCCGATTTACGACAAGCCGATGATTTATTATCCGCTTTCGGTGCTGATGCTCGCGGGAATTCGCGAGATACTCGTGATTTCAACACCGCATGATTTGCCGCGTTTTCGCGAGCTGTTGGGTAGCGGAGAAGAACTCGGGCTGAAATTCAGTTATGCGGAGCAGCCATCGCCCGACGGGCTCGCACAGGCTTTTATCATCGGCGCCGATTTTATCGGCAATGACTCTGCGGCACTCGTGTTAGGTGATAACATCTTTCACGGCCATCATTTGACCGAACTTCTGACCGAAGCAGTCTTGCGCACCGAGCAGCGGGGTGGCGGTGAAGTTTTCGCCTATCCGGTGCTTGATCCGGAGCGCTACGGAGTCGTCGAGTTCGACAACAACTACAAAGCACTTTCGATCGAAGAAAAACCCGCAAAACCGAAGAGTAATTATGCGGTAGTGGGATTATATTTTTATGACAACTCGGTCGTCGCCAAGGCGAAGGCTCTGAAACCCTCGCCCCGCGGCGAACTCGAAATTACTGATCTTAACCGCGTGTTTTTGAACGAAAACAGGCTGCGCGTCAACCTGATGGGTCGCGGGTATGCCTGGCTCGATACCGGAACGCATGATTCTCTGCTCGATGCGAGCCATTTTGTCAGCCTGATGGAAAAGCGTCAGGGACTCAAGATCGCCTGTATCGAAGAAATTGCGTATCTGAAAAAGTACATTACGGCCGAACAACTTGTCAAATTGGCGAAGCCGCTCGAAAAAATTGAATACGGCAAATATCTGTTACGGCTTGCGGGCAGCAAAGAGGCCTGATTGAAATACGCTGCGCCGATTCTGATTGAACCCGCAGTTTTCGGCGATAGCCGCGGCTATTTCTTCGAACCCTATAACCGTAATACCTTCGGGCAAAAATGGGGTATCGACGAAACTTTTGTACAGGACAATGAATCGTTCTCTACGCACGGCATATTGCGCGGCCTGCACTATCAAATCGGCGATAAAGCACAGGCAAAACTGGTTCGGGTTGTCACCGGCGAGGTGCTTGATATTGTCGTCGATATCCGCAAAAGCTCACCCCATTTCGGAAAAATATACACCTACGTTTTAGACGAGAAGAAAAAACACCAGCTGTTCGTACCACGCGGATTTGCGCACGGTTTTGTCGTCCTCTCTGAAACAGCGATTTTTCAGTACAAGGTTGATAATTTTTACAGTAAAGTGGATGAGCGCGGTATTCTCTATAACGACCCTGCGCTGGGCATAGATTGGAAATTACCCGCAACCGCGATTCAGGTTTCGGAAAAAGATAAGGTTTTACCCCTCTATAAAGACGCAGAATTTTTCGACTGATATGGCTGACCGGCAACAGATCAGGGTGCTCGTCACCGGCGGAACCGGCCAGTTAGGCCTTTCGCTGAAAAAAACCCAACCCGAATCGTTTTCAGTGAGTTATGCCGCTAAGGCAACGCTCAATATTGAAGACTCAGATACGGTTGAAACCTATGTGAAAAACAACAAGCCCAATGTGATCATAAACGCGGCCGCTTATACGAAGGTCGATCTCGCGGAAAAAGAGAAGGATGCGGCTTTTGCGGCAAACGAAAAGGCTGTTGCCAATCTGGCGCAGGCGGCAAAAAAGCATGGCGCTTTTTTGGTGCACATATCGACCGATTTTCTTTTTCATGGTTCGTTTAACCGCCCGATCGATGAAAACCAGATGGTGCAACCTATTGGAATTTACGCACAAAGCAAAGCCGCCGGTGAACGCGCCGTCGCTGAATCGGGTGCGCCTGCGGCGATTGTACGGACATCATGGTTATATTCGGAATTCAATGCAAACTTCATGAAGACGATGCTGCGGCTTGGCAGAGAAAAAAGCGAATTGCGTGTGATTGCTGACCAGCATGGATCCCCCACTTATGCTGTCGATCTGGCGCGTGCACTCTGGCAATTGGTTTCTGCGCCGCAAGCGAACGCCGGCACGCCGGAAATTTTTCACTTCAGTAACTACGGTGTCACCACCTGGTATGACTTTGCTTGCGCGATTCTCGAGTTGGCGGCGATCGAAACACCCGTCCTGCCGATTCTGACGCACGAGTATCCGGTACCGACCCCGCGCCCGGCCTACAGCGCGTTATGGCCGCGTAAATTCAGTGAACGATTCCAATGGCCGGTGCGACACTGGCGCCGTGCCTTAAGTGAAGCAATTTCGGAACATAAAATCCTGGAGGGATAATCAGATGAAAAGCATACTTGTCACGGGCGGCGCCGGTTTTATCGGCTCAAATTTTGTCCTGCACCTGCTCGAAAAATATCCGGATTATCAGATAATCAATCTCGATAAACTGACCTATGCCGCGAACAAAGATTACCTTGTTTCCGCAGAGAACAATCCGCGCCACAAGCTCGTCGTCGGTGACATTCTCGACAAAGAACTCGTGCACCAGCTGTTCAGCCAACACGAGATCTCCGGTGTCGTCCACTTCGCAGCAGAATCGCATGTCGACAATTCGATCAGCGGTCCGGCAGTTTTTATCGAGACCAATGTCAAAGGAACGCTCACGCTGCTCGACGCGGCGCGCGCGCACTGGCTAGACGCGCCGTTCAAAGTAAAAGCCGGTAAAGAAAAATGCCGGTTTCTCCATGTCTCGACCGATGAGGTATACGGTTCACTCGGCGAAACCGGCCTGTTTCGCGAAGATACGGCTTACGCGCCGAATAGCCCTTACAGTGCATCGAAGGCCGGCAGCGATTTTCTCGCCCGTGCCTGGCATCACACATACGGTCTCGACACCGTCATCACCAATTGTTCCAACAACTACGGACCGCACCAGCACAACGAAAAGCTGATACCGACGATTATCCGCAAAGCTTTGGCAGGCGAAAAGATACCCATTTACGGCGACGGCAAAAACGTGCGTGACTGGCTCTATGTGCGCGATCACTGCGCGGGCATCGATCTGGCCTTTCACACAGGCAAAGCAGGTGAAACCTATAATATCGGCGGCCGCAACGAGCGCAATAACCTGCAGATTGTTGCGACGATCACTGATTTGCTACAGCAGCTCGCTCCACCCTCGACGCGTCTCAAAGGTGTCGCACACTACAAAGATCTCATCACTTTTGTTACCGATCGCCCCGGCCATGACCGCCGCTACGCGATCGACGCGACAAAAATCGAAACCCAATTGGGATGGAAAGCCGCGGAAAACTTTGAAAGCGGTATCAAAAAAACCGTCGAGTGGTATCTGAAAAAATATTCGCTCTGACTTCTACTTCCGCAACAGCGCGACAAATTCTTCCATGCGCATGGAGCGCGAGCCTTTTACGAGAATGATCGCGTTGCCCGCTTCTGCTCTCAGTTTCGCAGCGAGCTGACTGAATTTTTCGCGTGTAAAATTTTCTGCCGGGCGCATGGGTGCTTTGCGGCGAAAAGCTGTCACCGCATGGCGCATATCACGACCGATGCCGTAAAACGCGGCTACCCCTGCGCGCGCAGCTTCGGTTCCCGTCCATGTGTGCAATGAATTGCTGAAGCGACCAAGCTCCTTAAAATCACCGAACACACACACAACGGGACGACCGGCAGCTGCCTGCAACGCTGAATCGATCGAGGCAATGGCCGAATCAGGGTTGGCATTATAACCATCATCGATTACCGTCAGCTCGCTGCCCGGAACGTTGAGAAATTGCATGCGCCCGTCCGCGGGCTTGAATTTTTCGACGGCCGAGGCGATGCTGTCTGCGGTGATACCGGCATCGCACGCAGCCTCGACCGCGAGCGCAAGATTCGACACCCATGCCGCATTAGCATAAGGAAACATCAGCCTGCGCTTGCCGATACTCAGCACAAAACCTTCGGCCGAACGTTTTTTCACGCGCAAGATACTCTTGTTCATATCGACGGTATGCACAAGCACGCGCGCCTGCGCAGCCGCGCGGCGGATCGTTTTGAGTTCTGCAATATTTGCGGGCAAATACAGCCTACCACCCTGCGGCATACCCTGAACAATTTCGGCCTTCGCCTGCGCAATGCCGGCACGCGAACGAAAGAATTCGATGTGCGCATGGCCGATGCTGCTGATGAGCGCCGCATGCGGTGAGGCAAGCCTCGTGAGGTACGCAATCTCCCCGGCATGGTTCATGCCCATTTCGATAATGGCCGCGCGTGTCTCAGGCCCAATCGAAAACAACGTAAAGGGAACCCCAATATGATTATTGTAGTTTTTGACTGTGGCAACGCAGGTCTTGCCGAGCGCGGCCCCAAAAATCTGCGCCAGCATTTCTTTGGTCGTCGTTTTGCCGTTCGAGCCAGTCACCGCGATTACCAACGGCGTATAACGATCGCGGTGAAACTTTGCGAGGCGGCCCAGCGATAAGAGCGGATCATCGACAATGATGGCGCGCGCGCGCACATCTGCGGGTAGCTTTTTCAAAACCGGATGATTTTTGCGGGCAAAAAAAGCCAGCGCGCCGCGCTCAACCGCATCGGCAATGAAATCATGTCCGTCGCGCCGGTCTTTGAGCGGTACAAACAGCGACCCCGGCCGAACCTCGAGCGAAGAATTGGTAATCGAATGCAGGCGAATGTCGGGTAGATGAACCTGTGGGTTTAGCCCGGTAGCAATAGCCGTTATAGTGAAAAGATCATAATCGATCGCTGCGAACACCGCAACTCAAATTCATTTGTCTGCGCGGGCGTCACTTTTTTCTCGAAACTACGAGTGGCATTTCGTTCTGGTCGCATGCGGGCGATCATTGCCGGTTACGGATACCTTGGAGAAAAGATCGCGGTACTGCTTAGACAGGCAGGCTACGAATTGACGGTCGTGCGACGCTCATCGGCGGCACCTGAAGGCTTTTCACTGATTCAGCACGACCTTGTCGCTGCGCAACTACCGGATCAATCAGGCATTTTTGATGCGGCGGTTTTCTGCCTGGCGCCCGCAATTCGTGAGCCAGCTGCCTATCAGCGTACCTATTGCGTGGCGCAGCAAAATTTTCTCGCGGGAGTCCATGCCACGCGCTATATATACATATCGAGTACCGCGGTTTATCCCGATGAAGCGGGTGATTACTACGAAGACAACGCAGCGCCGCACTCTGAACGCGCCGCGACTCTACTCACCGCGGAGCAGATTGCACTGACGGAAACAAATGCTTGCGTTCTGCGGCTTGCGGGTCTCTACTCGCGCGAACGGCCCATCTACCACGCTGGCCGCACCGTCTATGCTGAAGACCGACTCGTGCATTTTATTCACCGCGACGACGCGGCACGCGCGGCACTGCATGCCGTGCAACATAACCTTACCGGTATCTATAACGTACACGATGGAAATCCGCTGCTGCGCAGTGACATACTGCGACACTTGGGACATAACGCACCGGCAGACTCAAGATTACCACAGAGGCATATTCATGCAGAAAAATTTCGCAGCACGGGTTTCACGCCGATTTTCCCCGATTATCTTTCGGGCACCGTATTTGCAGAGAATACTTAACACGATGACCCTAAAAATGATAATGCCGGTATGCGGTTCGTAAAATATCTCTGCATTTTTGCACTTTTTCCTATCGGGGCGGCAGAGGAAGAAGTAATTCAACCCGAAACATCCGATGAACGGACTGAATTTTCGCTGCTGCAGATCAGCGAACGTGTGCGCAGCAATAGCGAGCTCATTCAAGCACAAAAACTGAAAATTCAGAGTACTGAAGCGCAGGGTAGACAGGCGAGCGCTTGGCAAAACCCTCTCGTCTCTGCCGAACTGGGCAGACTCAAAGATACGCAGAATAACAATATGACTTATGACTTTCGCGTGACGCAGCCGATCTATTTCCCGGGCAAACTGGGTAAACAGCTCGAAATCTACGAACGCGAGGCGGATATTTTGAAAATCGAAGGCGAAGACCTCGCTGAATCCCTCTCGCTTGAGGCGGCCTATTATGCATATGCATTCAGCATCGCAGAATTAAAGTCATCGCAGATCACGAACCGCATCAAACGCATGTCGCTGATGCGCACATATATGCGGGCGCAGGCCTACGCATCGCCGGCAAAGATCATTCAGCGCAATATTGTTTCGAACCAGCTGATTGCATTGCAAAAGACGCTCAATACCGCGATGGCTGAAGCCGAAAGTTCATGGCAGAAGCTGAACATCTATCTCAACCAGAAATCCAAGGTTCGCGTCGTCACGCCGTGGCTGGCCGATCTGAAAGATCTCGAAACCGAAACATTTATCGGCAAAGTACTCGCGGGCAACCGCCGCCTCAAGGCACGAAAAATGCTGATTGCAAAGCTTGAGGCCGAAATGTCGTACCAGAAGCGCGCGCCTCTGCCCGATGTCGCGGTCAGCGCATTCTACCGGCGCGAAGCACTGGAAAACCCCGGCATCAACCAGTTTTTCGGCGGAGCCATTACCGTACCGATTCCGGTGCTCAACGCAAACCGCGCGGGCGTCGAAGCGGTCGAAAAGAAGCTTGAGGCAGCCCGCTCGGAGAACCGTTTTATTCAGCGTGAAGTACTCCAACTCGCGCGCGCCGCGCATGCCGAATACATGCAGAAGAAGAAACTATTCGATGATTTTAAGGCAGAACAGATTCCCGCGCTCGAACGGCAAATGCAGTTCGCCGACCGTGAACTCAAGCTGGGCCGCATCGATCTGATCTCTTATCTCGAACTGGAACTGAAAACGCACGAAGCGCTGAGTTCGTATTACGACACGCAACTCGAACTGGTCAAGGTTATTGCGCAGATGATTTACCTGATGGGCGACAGCGCGATCTATAAAGGAGACCTGTATGTTTTCCAGGCTAATTGATTCTGCGCTGAATAACCGCCCAATCGTCCTCGGCACGGTTGTCATGCTGTGCGTCGCCGGCCTGTTCTCTTCACTCAGACTGCCCGTCGATGCGGTGCCTGACATTACCAACGTTCAGTCGATGGTGATCACCAAAACTGGCGCGCTTGATCCGCAAAAGGTAGAATCCACTGTTACCTACA
>JAEUSA010000307.1 GCA_016788945.1 Leptospiraceae bacterium | reverse complement strand
TACTCTATGCAGCGCTTGCGATCATTCTGTTTGCGTTGGGTAATGTATTGATCGAGCGGGAACGCGAGTTGCCGATAACGATTTTTCCGTTGCTGACGGCATTTTCGCTGATCGGGCCGTTGACCGTGCTCTACACACATGCGTTGATTTACCCTGAAACGCCGAAATCAAAATATCTGAAATACCATTTCATTTTGCCGCTGATCATTTTTGCCGGCGAGTTCATTTTCTTTTTTCTGCAAAGCCTCAAGACTCAGCAGGCCGAAATAGCGCAATTTCTCCAAAACCGTTTGGGGCATCCGTTCGTCTTACCCATTTTACTGACCACTCTCACCTCGACGGCATATTTTTTCTTCCGATATCGGGTGCTCTTTCAGGTATTCGAGGTACGCGAAATTCGCAAACAGATTGTTTTTATTCTTGTTTTGGCCTCGATATCTGCCACCGCACTCTATTCGGTAGTTTTTGGTTTTTTATTCACTCTCGATTATATCTTTGCTCTTGGGGCAGTTCTGATCGGCGGCGTCATTATCACGCTGTTTTTTGCGGCCGCACGGTATCCCGATTTTTTCGGCCCCTTGTCGCGCGAAGTGCTGCGCCGCAAATACGAAAAGTCGCTGCTGACAGGGCTCGATCTTGCTCTGTTGCAGAACCGGTTGACCGAGTTTATGCGTGTGAAGAAGCTCTACCATAATCCATTACTCGGCCTCAAAACGCTCGCGAAAGAACTCGGTATTCATCCCAATCAGCTTTCAGAATTCCTATCGCAGAAGCTACACACCAATTTTGCGGGTTACGTGAACAAGTTTCGCATCGAAGAAGTTTGCGAGCTACTGCGCGAAAATCCGGATCAGGATATTCTCACCACATGCTTTTTTGTCGGGTTTAATTCGAAATCGACCTTCAATGACCTATTCAAAAAAACGCTCGGCGTGACGCCGAGTGAATACCGGGATTCACTGCGAAAGTAAATACCTCAATAACCGTAAATCTTTGACGGTGTATGTTGCTCCGAAAAGAACCGCCGAGGAAAAAACTATATGGCTAAAGCAATCAATTTTACAGAAGTGTCTACCGAGGGCCTTGAGTCTTCCCCTGTTGCAAAGATGTTGGCGGGCTTGCGAGCGCACGAAGCCCGTTATTTCAAAACCAAATACGATCACGATTTTATCGTAAAACCCGCGGCGAAGAGCAAGGCAACGCTCAGTTATGTGCAAAAAATTCTGGAAAAAGAACGCGGGCTCAAAATCAAAGCAGCCCCGCTGCAAACATCCGAGTTTACTGTTGCCAATATCAGGTTTGCCTACGTGTTCTACAAAGACGGCCTCGCAATCAACGTCATGTACACGCTTGACAACCCCAAAAAAAGGGCGGTCGGCTTCAAACTTTCTGAAGGTATGGAAGTGCCCAAGGAACTGGCGGAAAAATTCAAATTTGCCCGCATGAAATCGAAGCTCGCGGGCACAATTCGGGGTTCATTTTTCGTCATTAAAGGCGAATACTAGCCGACTTGTGAATAGTCACCTCCCCCGAGTCGGGGGAGGTGGGTTGGGGTCATTCTATCGAAAACACGTTGGTCACGCCTTCATAGGCGCTGATCTTGCCGGTCCAGCCTGATTTCCAGTCGCCCTTGTGCCGTATGCGATAGATACCGGGTTCGGCACTCGTGGTGTCATACGTGATGGTAATCTTTGAATATGCGATACCATCGCGTGCCCACTGGTACGTCGTCTGCGGATCCCAATCGCGGGCAATGGGTACAAACGCCGAGCCGTTCCATTTCTCAATCACGAGAAAGGTATCTTGAGTGCGGTAATTGTTATTCGGGTGCCCTCCCCAGAATTGTGCACTCACAAGCTCTCCGCGCCGGTAGAGGGTGCGGGGTTGCGCGATAACATCACCGAATTTCTTGAACCAGGGCACGTCATCAAAAACGACTTTTGCCGTGAAATCGGTCGTCTGCGCGGTGACATCCTCGGGTCTTGGTCCGGGCGCAATTTCACTGCCCTGTGCGATTGCGCGCGAAAGCTTAACGAATTCTTGCTGGTACGCAGCCTGTTGGTGCGGGCCGAATTGTGTCGATGCACCTTCATACCACTGCTTTGCATATTCTTCGCGCGTCGCGAGGTATGAGGCGTATGAGTTAGAAAGACCTGCGATGATGCCGTAGCGCACGCCCGACGAGGCAAGCTCTGAGACAACCGCCTTGCGGAACCGCCGACCCGCCATGGTGGTTGTTTCACCGGGTACTGCGATCAGTGCGACCGAGCCGAGTTTGATAATCTGTAGCGGCATGGTCTGCGGCGTCATCAACGGACCGTTAATATTCAGGTGCGCCTTGCCGGTCGGAATCAGAATCGGTTTTTCAGCATGGCAGGCCTTGTACGCCGCGTCTTGCGTCGCGGGCCAGGCAAAGGCAAAAATACCGCCGAGGAAAGTCGACAGTGCCGCCTGTCCCGCGTTGTCGCTCCAGCTGAGACTATCGACCGTAACACCGTTCGGGAACAGCGGACTCGGGCTGGGGTTGTCATACGGGCTGCCGGCAGAAAAAGAAGCTCCCATGGCGGCTGCGCAGGTCGTTTTACCCACCGCGGCTACATTGAGCGTGCGCATGTCGACCCATTCGTGGCGAAAGTCGATACTGCCCGTTACCGACTCAGAGGCAGCGTCATAGAGTTCTTTCGCTTTTTGATATTGTTTAAGCGCCGCGTTTTCGAGACTTTTGTTTTTGGCAAAGGTGAGATCTGCCGGTGCGAGTCCAAAGCCAATATTGGGTGTGACATCCCCCTCATTGGCCTGAGCAAACCCGGCGACGAACGTGCGCTCAGCGAGATAATCGGTACCCTTGTCTTTTTCGAAAAGCCATGCGGCAATACCCTTGTTATCGGCGGTAATTAGGTGGTTGCCGGGGCCGATGCTGTCGGGATGCACAGCAAACCAGCTGAACGCCCCGAGTTCTTCGCCTGTATCGCTGATGAACTTCAGTAGCGTGAATGTCTTGTCGGTATTGCCGTCATACAGGGCTTTCTCATGGGGTGGATTGTTCTCGTACGCTTCGACGGCGCGGTTGCCTCCGACGCCTTCGAGGCGACCTTCGTTAACGAGAATTTTCCCGGGACGCAGGTTGCGGTGCGCGCGGCGAATCGAGGCAACGACGCCGTCGACTATTGCCGCATGATGCTCTTTGATGAAACCGTTAACAGTCGCATCGTAGAGAAAATATCCCGAATAACCACCCGGCCCGCCGTGCGTGTGCGTGGCCGACAACAAAATATTGCGCTCGTTATAGAAATCTTTGAGTTCGGCATCAGCGGCGATTTTGTCGGCGACTTTGAGTTTGACGCTCTGGAACAGCATACCGAGATCACAACTGACGAACACCACACGTTTGACGCCATCGCCGGCGATAAAGCTGCGCGCGCGCAGGCGAGTGTGAATACCCGCAGTTTTCTGCGAAGATTCGGCAAAACCCATCATGACAATTTCAGCCGCCGGGCCGGTGATGTCATAGATGCCGGTGCCGACAAGGTAGCTACCAGCAGCGGCTGACAGTTTTGCCGAGGCGGAGCCACCCGCTTGCAGTAGCGCAGAGTCCCCCACGGTGGAATTGCCGCAGTAACCAAGGGCGAATGTCACCCCGAGTGCCATCAGCTGTTTAAGTTTCATAGATCCTCCTGTACGAAGGCACCCGCGCTGCTTCTATCAGTACAGCATGCGAGGTGACTTACGCAGAGAAGGTTAACACAATAATGACCCAAAATCGACCGGAGTGAAAATTCGGGCATCCGAACATGCACGCACGGACACCAACCTTAGGGGAAGGCCGTTTACTTCTTCTTCGGGGTTTTCACCACTTTTTCGTAAAGACTGACCCAGTCTTTGACCGAGACCTTCTTTACCAATTGGCCTATCAGCTTGAGGGGAATATCCGCGGCTTTCTTGAAGCGTACGCAGCTTTTGCCCATGTCAAGTTTTGCGGAGGTATGGTTCTTCCATTCGTTTTGAAACCATTTCAAGAGGCCCGTGTCGGCGTAGAGCCCCATGTGATAGAACGCATAGAAATTTTTTTGCGCAGCGATGTTCATGAAAGGTAGCGGTAATTTGGGATCACAGTGGTAGCCGTCGGGGTATAGTTTATGCGGAACGACATAGCCGATCATGCCGTAAGACATCACTTCTTCGAAGCCCTTCGGCAGGTTCTTTTTTATCGTGGCGCGCAGGGCTTCGGTCGCTTCTTTTTTTTCTGCGGGTAAGCCCTTGATGTAGGCATCTGGGGTTACAGCTTTCGAGGTCATCGATTATTTTCTTTTTGCCGCAACGGCTTTGTTCTTATTCACGGGTTTCACGGAAATGACCTTACCTTTCTTCGGAATATGCGACATGGCACGCTCGGTGAGCGCCATGATCGTCAATGATGGATTCACGCCGATATTGGCAGATATCATCGAACCGTCACAAATATACATGTTCTCATAGCCGAACACGCGGTTCTTACCGTCGATCACGCCGTTCTGCGCCGAGTCGCCCATGCACGAACCGCCGAGAATGTGAGCGGTACTCGCAAGTCCCGTGAGCGCCTCGGTTGCGAGCGCGTGCACTGCTCCCTTAGTTTTTTCGGCGTATTTCTGCGCGAGTTCATGTGCCATCGGTATGTCTGATGTCGGTGCCGGGCCTTTGTCGAGTGCCGTTTTCATGCGGAACAGGCCGCGCTTGAGGCGCATCGTCGAATCGAGGCTCTGCATGAAGAGCATGATCTGCGTGTATTTGGCCCAGTCGGGGACCACAATCGCTTTGAGATATTTCAGCGGGCTCTTGAGGTATTGCCAGATCACGCGGCCGAGGCGCACGAAAATATTC
>JAEUSA010000305.1 GCA_016788945.1 Leptospiraceae bacterium | reverse complement strand
GTGTTGATTTCGCCGTTGTGCGCAATCATGCGGAACGGGTGCGCGAGATCCCATGTCGGAAAGGTATTGGTTGAAAAGCGCATGTGAATCAGCGCAAGCGCCGATTTCATGTCTTTGTGGCGCAGGTCTTTGAAGAAAGCGGGCACCTGCGCTGCCAGAAGCATACCTTTGTACACGATGGTACGGCTGCTGAATGAAGGAACGTAATATTGTGCGCGGTTCAGTTTGAGCTCCGCCCTGATACGATGGTCGATCACACGGCGAACGAGATATAACCGGCGCTCAAAATCGTCGGCCGAACCCTTGAATTTACCGCGGCCGACAAAACCGTGCACAACATAAGGTAGCGTGAGTTTTGCACCGTAACCGGGTACATTGTCGTCGACGGGCACCTTACGCCAGCCAAGAAACTCGAGATCTTCGTCGACCACGATCTTCTCGAAAATGTTCTCTACCTGCTTACGCAGCGAGGCGTCTTGCGGCATGAAAATGAATGCAACGCCGTATTCACCGGCATTTGGGAGATTAATTTTTGCCTCGGCGGCGGCAATTTTCATGAATTCATGTGGCATCTGGATCAGAATGCCCGCACCGTCGCCGGTTTCCGGGTCGGCCCCCACCGCGCCGCGGTGTTCGAGGTTCATGAGCATCGAGAGCGCCTTATCGACGATTTCGCGCGATTTGACGGCCTTGAGGTCGGCGATGAAGCCGACACCGCACGAGTCTTTCTCGAATTGCGGATCATACATACCCGTTACGCCCGTAGGCGCCTGACCGGGGATAGTCGGTTGAGTTTGTCTGTCTATGTTGCTCATGTTCCCTCCCTTTTTAAGGGGTCAAAATTTATCATAAAATGCTTTTGACACACCGCGTCAACGCTATGTCTCATTGGCGGCACCGCAAACACCGCACCTGAAAGATGCCAGCAAATAGCTGGCCCGACCACGAAATTCATCGTCGCCCTGTCCTTATTTACGAAGCAGTCGGTATCCAAATAAAGATTTTACGATCTATTTTTCTATATAGATACCGCGCGGCGCTGCTTTCGCTGCTCGTGTTACCCTATGCGTCTTTACCGGCGTTCGATTACCTCGAACACAGCCTTTTTACCGATCGTGCCTGCCACGAAGCGCAAAAAATGCTCTCCACACGCCTCAGCACCGCGAGCGCTGACCAAAAAAGCCGTTACCTTGCCCTTGCGCTGCTTTGCCCTGCACGTTGGAAAACCGTATACTGTGAGAACAACCGTAAGGCTGTACAGGCACCCTTCAGCGTTGCGGCAGCAGAAAAACGCGAGCACGCCGTAACCTTGGGGGATTACTCTGCGCTTGTGGACCACTTCACCGAATACGGTCGCGTGTTGCATTTCTCCGGGGCCGCTGACCCCGGACTGACAGATCTGACATGGAAATGGATGCATCCACAGAAAGCGGAGGGCGGCATCGCGCGCGATATCGGTGGGCCGGCATGCCGGCTTGAAGAAGCACCAGACTGGTATAGAGTAGAGGCGGATGTATCTTCGTTTTTTGCTTTCTGGCACCAATACAAGCGGGCACCGCGCTTGCACTCTGCTCTGCTCGACGAGCACAGGCGGGGTGAGGTAGCCGCCGGACCGTCTGATCCTTCAGCACTCTACACAATACGCAATCCGCGCTTTCTCGATCTTCAGCTTTTTAATCAGACGCATTTCGGTAGCTCTGCTTACCGCACCTGGGCTGGTATGCATAACACCGCGCTCGCGATTGCTTCGCAGCGCTGCGAAGACATTCTGGAACCGGAAGAGGCGGTGATGCGTCGCCTGTCTACAGGCAGAGCGGCATTCGCCCGCACAGAATGGAACCGCAAAAGGAACAAGCATTACCGCCGCGACGCCTGCCAGCTGCTCAGCGCCGTAGCATACGAACATTTGCAGCGTTGGCTGATCAGTGGCGACGCCAGCTTAACCGCACCGGCGCAAAGTCTCGTCGCGGCTATCGACCCTGGAAAACAAACGGCTGAAGGTACCGTGATAGCAGCGCTGCTGCCATCGCACGTCGCCGCGCTGGTTTTTGAGGCTGCCGGTGCGCACTATCTGCAAGACGCACTTTCGGGCGGGCATATCCGCACCGAACACCGCAGCCGCGAACTGAACACGACACGGCGTTATCATGACATCGATTCAAAAAGCGGCGTTGTCGCAGTGTTAGGCACGCGCGCCGAGCGACACGATTTTATTGCGTTCGGCGATACATATCTGCTTGGCACTTCACCGATGTCGCTGCTCGATTCAGGTGCAGGGCAGTGTGATGTTGCGCAAAAAGGTGCTCGCGGTGGCCGCCAACAAACGACGCAGTGCCTGCTCGCTTATCAACGCGGCATCGTTGCAGCGGCCAACACCGCATCGCTTCTCGACTGGAGTCTTGGTGGCATTATGTATGCAGACCAAAATGTCATGAAGCATGACGCGCGTGCTCCCGTATGCCCCAACGATGGCAGTCCGCGAGCGCTCGTTTGCACATTTTTGCCCCTGCAACCCATTACGCCTGCTGCGACGGCGGGCCGCAATAACGGTTACCTTGCGCGCGAGGGTTTACCGCCCACACCACCGCCCGTTGATTTTGAATCGCTGCGCATCGAAAGTGCACTCGACGGTGCGGGTTATGGAACACAGATCGGGGCACGTCTCGAGTTTCTTACACCTGTTCTCAAACGCGGCGGTGATTGGATGTACAGTTATGATTTCGGTTTTCTCATGACGCTCGGCGATCCGGGTCGGCAGCAGCTGATCCATGAATTCGCCTTCACATTCCATTACCGGTTCGCGACGCGCCTACTGATGAGTGCCGGCCCGCTCACTTATGCGGGTTTTGAAGGTTTCAGCTCGCAGACCAATTTCTTCTTCGGCACCGGTCTCGGCGCAGCAATTACCATTCTACCCGAGGGCTGGACGAAAATTCCCCTCGAGCTCACCCTGAGTTATCGGGCGCCATGGCGTCTCGTCGATACCAATCGTGGCTTCGATTCGCAGCGCGTCGAAGCACATTGGATTGCCCTGTCGATCGGCCTTGCTTTTTTGTAAGGTTGTCAGCGAAAGAACAGTTTGACGGCGAGCGAAGTTACGAGTGATAAGGGAATCCCCACCGACAGCATGGCGGCGACCAGAGGGGGATTAATATTCTTCTGCATGGCAATGATTCCCCCGGTAATCATGGGCCCCATCGCCGCTTCGAGAATCACAATTTTTTTTAGCTCAGGGTGGTATTTGACCGCCGTATAAAGCGCAAAAATCAACAGCGGCGCGAGAAGTAACTTGTAAGTTAAGCCGATAGAAAGTTCTTTGGCAAATTTGGAAACATGGCTCGGATGCCATTGCAGACCTACAGAAACGAGTGCGACCGGCGCCAACGTATCGGCGAGGCGCTCGGCCACGGTGAAGACAATTTCTATCGGGCGCAGCCACTGGAAGATGAAAGCAAGAATCAGCGCGATAAACGGAGGAAACAACAACAGATTGCGGATTGCATGCCTCAGGTTGAATTCACCGATTCGCAGAAAATCCATCAGCGGCACAACGAGCACAGACACCAAAAGAAACGTACCCATCTGATCGATAATTACGGCGACCGGTATATATTGCTTACCGTACAATGCTTCGATCACGGGTATGCCGACGAATGAAGTGTTGGCCAAGCCTGCGGTAACCATCAGGGCAATGGTGGTGTTGCGGTTAAAAATTTTCAAACGTTCAAGCAGCAGAAACAGCGCCGCGGCAACGAGAAACATGATCCAGGGCATGAGGGCAGCACCGAAGTAGGTTGAGGTCATGGGCATAATGCGCAGGGATTTAATAACCAGCGCCGGCAAAGACACGTAGATAATGAACCCGTTGAGTACGGTGTGTGCATTTTCAGGCAATGCCTTGAACCGGCGCAGAAGAACACCCGCGAGAAAACTCACTACGATCAGAATCATCACCGCCATAATTGCCGGTAGCATTTCAATTGCGTGCGCTCGCGCACAGCATCAATTGGGTAGATTCACAGTTTTCAAAAAAGTTGCCTGTCTACGCAGAATTTCCAAACCGCATACTATGCCATACATAAAGAAAGTTCTTTTGACGTACAGGCTGTGGGTGGTTGTCACGCTGCTGTTTTGCTGCGCGAGCGCCCAAGCGCAAGACACAATCTCATACTGGGTGGTCACGAAAGCGGGGCTGAATCTGCGCTCGAGCGCATCTTCCAAAGGGGAAAAACTTCTGACAATACCCGATGGCGCCGAGGTGCAGTTGAGCGAGAATTCAGGAACCAGCGAAAAAATCGGAAAAATAACCGGGCAATGGCTTAAGGTGCGCTGGCAAAATTATACTGGTTATGCCTTCAGCGGATTTCTAAGCGCTGGCAAACCGATCGCTCTCGACACCAATCGTCCGCTACCAGACCAGTTGGCCAAAATCTGTTTCGGATCGGCCGAAAAACCACCCGAAGACTGTGCCGGAGTTTGTGGCAATAGCTATTTTATTCTCGACGCCAATCACAACTATTCGCGAGCGCGCGAAGACGGTCCACCGGGCTGCCAAGGGCTCTTATGGACCGATATGGGCAAATGGTCGGTGCGCGATGACGCAATTATACTCGAATTTTCAGAAACGAAAGACTGTTATACCAGCTGTGAAGAATATTGCTCTGCGCGCGTAGAAGAAGAACAACCATTTGACTGCAAAAAATATTGCCCGGTTAAGGGCAAAATACCTAACGCGTGCCCTGCTAAAATGACCCGGATTCAATACCAAGAAAAATTCAGCAAAAAGTATGAAATAGTGCTGAACCGTAACAAGAAGGGCGAGTTTGTTGTTGAAAAAGGTGCTCCCGGTTGGAAAGTGGGCACCAACTTCGGCTTGCCGTATCTGCCGAAATAACCCTCAGCTCTGGCAATCAAGGGTACTAAAGCGAATCGTATTGTGCTGTCTTCGCGATCAGAAACTGGTCAACTAACACGAGCGCAAGCATCGCTTCGACAATCGGCACCGCGCGAGGCAGAACGCAGGGGTCGTGGCGACCTTTTACTTTTAGCATCACGTTTTCACCGCGCTCGTTGACTGAAGGTTGTTCATGGCTGATCGTTGCGGTCGGCTTGAACGCGGTGCGAAAGGTGATCGGCATGCCGTTTGAGATGCCGCCTTGAATGCCGCCTGAATGGTTGGTGCGCGTTGTCACCTTGCCGTTCTGCATTTCAAAGATATCGTTATGCTCTTTGCCGGTCATTGACACCGCATTAAATCCGCTGCCGATTTCAATGCCCTTGGTCGCAGGTATCGCAAGCATCGCGTGTGCAATCAATGCGTCGAGCCGGTCAAAAACGGGATCGCCCCAACCGGCGGGCACGCCGACAGCGGCGCATTCAACAATGCCACCGAGCGAGTCGCCAGCCTGGCGCGTATCTTGAATGAGGCGCGTCATTTTCTCTGCGAGCACGGCGTCGGGCGTGCGCACAGGGTTCGCTTCAATCACTTCACGCAGGGCCGTGATTTTTCCGAGATCGACATCCCCCGTGAACTTCAGGTCTTTGATCTGTGACACGTAGGCGACAATTTCTACGCCGGCTTTTTCGCGCAGAATTTTTTTTGCCACTGCACCGGCGGCGACGATACCTATCGTGGCGCGCGCCGAAGATCTGCCGCCGCCGCGCCACGCGCGGTGGCCGTAACGTGCATGGTAAGTATAGTCGGCGTGGCTCGGGCGAAAAATATCTTTGATATCGCTGTAATCTTTTTCGCGCGCGTTTTCGTTGAACACCGCCATGGAAATCGGTGCGCCGATGGTTTTGCCTTCAAATGTTCCTGAGAGAATTTTAACGCGGTCGGCCTCGTCGCGCGGCGTCGTGATGCGGCTCTGACCGGGGCGCCGGCGATCCATGTCGGGCTGTATGTCCGCTTCGGTCAGGGTTAACCCTGCAGGGCAGTTTTCAATCACACAACCTAAGGCTTCGCCATGCGATTCGCCATAGGTTGTGACGCGAAACAGCCGCCCGAACGAGCTACCCATGGGTTTGTTTGTCAAGTAGAGAGAGGCTGTAAAACAGAAGCTGAATATTGGCATTGACGCTCGCCTCTGCATGGTGGTAGAGGCAAGACGCTGTTTTCCATGAAATTGTCAGTTTACCTCAGCGCGCTTTTTCTTACCGCATTGCCTATTTCAGCACAAGTGCGGATTGATAAAGGAAGCTATAATCTTGCACCGTACCTCGAGTTTTTCCGTGATACTACCGGTGTGCTGTCGGTCGTTGATGCCAGCAAGCGGCCTTTCGTACCTTTGGCGCAGCGCCAGAAAGCAGCGAACTTCGGCTATACGAAAGATGCAGTCTGGACGAGGCTCACGATAACCAACACGGGCCCGCAGCGTGTCTGGTATCTGCGGCTTGGTGCGCTTGTCGATTCGGTAACCTTGTACGAACAGCAACATGGGGCTTACCAGTCGCGGTCATTGGGGCGTTTTTCGCCCTTTGGCAGCCGCGAAGTTGCGCACCGCGACCTCATATTCAGGCTGAATCTGCCCGAAAAAGAGTCGCGGACGTATTACCTGCGGTTCAAAAGCGAAGGTAATGTCACCGTTGACCTCGAACTCAGCGATCTGGAAAGTTTCGCCGCGATCGACCATGACACACAATTCGCGTTTGGCATGTATTTCGGCATCATGTTCATCATGGTGGGCTATAATCTGTTTTTGTTCTTATCCATACGCGATCAGTCATATTTTTGGTACGTCTGCTACGCGCTGTCGTTTACGTTGCTGCACCTCAGCATCAATGGTTATATCGCCGAGTATGCAGTTCCCGCGCAAAGACCCGTACCGCCGTTTCTCACGCCGCTGTTTATTTCGCTGTCGGGTATTTTTTCGGTGTTGTTCACGCGCAAGATTATCGGCCTCGATCAGCTGTCCGGATATTTGAACCACCTGAGTCGCGGCCTTGCGCTGCTTTTCGTCGGCGCTATTATTGCCGCGTTTGTGGCGCCTTATAATATTGCGATGCGGGTTGCCACGTTCTCAACCCTGATTTCAATTATCGGGCTTACCTACTGCGGTGTGGTGCGGCTGTTGCAGGGCCAGAAGAGCGCGCGCTACTTTCTGCTCGGTTGGGGGGCGCTTTATACGGGCATCGCATCCATGCTGCTACGCAATCTCGGTATTTTACCGCATACCTTTTTTACGGCCTATGCGATGCAGATTTTTTCTGCGGCAGAGGTGATGCTGTTTTCTCTCGCGCTCGGTGATCGCTATAACCAGTTGCGCGATGATTCATTGAAACTCAAAGAGGTTAAACGCGAACTCGAGATTGCGCGCAAAATGCAGTTGGCGCTTGTTCCGCCGGTATTGATCAATGCGCCGCGTGTCGACATCGCGCACCGCTATATCCCGATGCTCGAAGTCGGTGGTGACTTCATGGATATTCGGGTAACCGAGGGAGGCATTTCGGTATTTATCGGCGATGTCAGTGGCCATGGCCTTGCCGCAGCGATGATCGCCACTACAATGAAGCTGTCGCTCGACACCGAAGGTAAAGAATACCGGACTCCCGCGGCAAGGCTGAAGCGTCTCAACGGCAATGTCGATGAGTTGCCTGACAGCGCGTTCGTCACCGCCTGCAGTGCTTTTTTTTCACCGGCTTCCGGTGAACTGACGATTGCCTCGGCCGGCCATCCGCCAGCAATAGTCTACCACGCGGCAACAAAGAGTTGTACGCTCTGCAAGGCCCGCGGTAAACCTTTGGGCGTCGTCGGTTCGACGGGTGAATACTCGCTGGAGCATACCACGCTTGGTGCTGACGACATTGTACTATTCTATACCGACGGCGTTGTCGAGCAGGGCGCCGGTATCGGTCAGCAATTCGGTCTCGAACGCGTTGAGCAACTCATCAAACAGAACGCAGAAAAATCCGCACAGCAGATATCTGAAGTGCTTCTGACAACAATTGAAGCTTTTGCCGGTCGCGGACGTGTCGAGGGTTTTGACGATGACATCGCCTTCGTTGTCATGAAGATTGCGGGACAAACCACCGCATGACGATTGCGCCGTTTATTTCGGTCATCAGTCTCGCGGTACTGGTTTTTCTCACGGTCGTGCTGCTGATCGATCGCCGTCGTCCACCGGGGACAATCTATCTGCTTATTCTGCTTATAATTCTCGGGCTGGTCATAACGCTTCGCTTGCTTTTTGATCTGCAGAGCGAACTGATTATTTATCTGCCGTTTTTGGTGTTTCCTGCCGGTTTTCTTTATGGCTCGTGCATTTTTCTCTATACAGAGACCGCTCTGTTTGGTCACCGTGTGACCAAGATTTTCTGGGCGGCGATTCTGCTTGCACCCGCCGCGGTGCTATCACTGCATGCGCTGCTGCACCATCGTTTTCCCGAAATGCAGTCGGTGCACACAATTCTTGCGCAGGCCGGGGTACTATTGCCGTACAGCCGGGCATTGGTGCTCGCAGGCGTCGCCTATTCATTGCTGTTTGTTATCCTTGCAGTGAGAAACCTCAGGCGTTATGAAGTTGCGTACAAAGAAAACTTTGCCGGCAACGATCGCGACCAGCTGACTTGGCTCAAGACCCTGCTGGCGCTCAACGTCGGCTTGCTGGTCAGCTTTGGCGGTGCGGTGATGGTCTCCGCCATTTTCGATCTCAAAATACCCGTAACCCCGGTTGAAGGCATTGTCGCCATGCTGATGATCTACGTGATTTTGTATTATTTTATCAGCAAGCCCGCGGTGTTCGCTTTACCCGATACTGTCGTCGCCCCGAAAACCAATAATGAAAAATACCGCAAACAGAATTTGTCAGAAAGTGAACGCCGCAGCTACATCGAAAAGATTGAAAACTATGTAGCCGAAGAAAAACCGTTTCTCGACGACAAAGTGACTCTCGCCTCGCTTGCCCGGGAACTGGGTATTCCCGCGCACCACTTGTCGATGGTCATCAATATTGAACGCAATACCAATTTCTATAATTTCATTAATTCTTATCGCGTCGCAGAGGCAAAACGGCTGCTGCAAGACCCGCAGATGGCCGACGAAACTGTGCTCGATATTGCGCTCATGGCCGGTTTTCAGTCAAAAGCAGGATTCAACAAGGTATTTAAAGAAATTACCGGTCTGACACCTTCGGCCTATCGTGAACAGGCCATTTACCGAACGGAATAGCATGGGGTGCCACCCCTCTGCGGCGAGTTTGGCCGATCTTATCTAACATTGTTAAAAATTGCAACCGAATCCTACCGCTCTGCATCTTATCTACACTATGACAACAATCCTCATCTTTTTTGCCGTCCATTGGCTTGCGTCGGCTTTTGCGCAGAGTTTCTTTCTGCACCGCTATGCCTCGCATAGCATGTTTACCATGTCAAAAGGCTGGGAGAAATTCTGGCATCTGTTTACCATCGTGGCGCAGGGCCCGTCGTACCTGAACCCGCGCGGTTATGCGATTTTGCACCGCATGCACCACCAGTTTTCTGATACCGAAAAAGACCCGCACAGCCCTCACCATGCGAAAAATTTCTTCGACATGATGCTGAAAACGAAGCACGAATACGATAACTATGCTTATGGCAGAGTGAGTGCACCGAAGGTATTTTCGGAAAATACCCCTTCATGGCCACTGCTCGACAACCTCGGTCAGTCGTGGATTTTCCGCATCGCTGCGGGTTCACTCTACGCTTTTTTCTACATGGCTTTTGTACCCGAAGGTATGTGGTATCTTTACCTACTTTTGCCTGCGCACTGGCTGATGGGCCCGATTCACGGCGCTCTCGTCAACTGGGGCGGGCATATGTATGGTTATCGCAACTACCATCTTAAAGATGAGTCGCGCAATTCATTGCCGGTAGACTTTCTGGTCGGCGGCGAGCTGTTCCAGAATAACCACCATGCGCTCGGCAACCGTCCGAATTTTGCGAAGCGCTGGTTTGAACTCGACACGACATACCAGATTATGCGAGTGCTACACGCATTACGTATCATCGAGCTGAAAAAAACACCGGCAGAAAAAGAACTTACTGTTACCAGCGACGCCACCACCGTCAAGGTCAGGCGTACGCGGGCCGCCGCTGCATAATATTCACGGGGGAGATCTTTCCCCCATGAAGATTACCCCCGTTGAACGCGCTCTGCGCATCAAGCAGCTGCGCGACAAAAAGGCTCTCGAACATGCCGAAAAAGTACGTGCGCGGGCAGGCCGCATTGCCGGTCGGCGTGGGCGCAAAAAAAAGACCGCCACGGGAAAACCGCGCCGAGCGCGCGGTTCGTTGAGTCGCGAAGAAATCATACAGGCCGCAGAAGAAATTATGGTAACCGAAGGGGTCGAGGCGCTCAGCATGCGCCGCGTCGCCGAGAAGCTTGTGTGTTCGGTGGCAAGCCCTTATGCGCACTTCAAAAACCAAGAAGAAATCATGCGCGAGCTGATCGTGCGCGGCGAGCAGACTCTCATCGGCGCACTGCAAACGGCGCGCGCCTCATCACCCGACGTGTATCTGCAACTGGCGGCGATCGCGCACGCCTACTGGAAGTTTGCCAACGAAAATCGGGAGCGCCACAGGCTGATGTTTACGGGTGCCGGTGGCAGGCTCTACCGCAAGGCGTTTCCGACTTTGCCGCGGTCTTACCGGGTTCTGCTCGAAACCGTACGCCACGGCGTCGACACGGGAGAGATACCCTATACACGTGAAAGTTACCCTGCGATTGCGCGCACGATGTGGGCGTGGATGTATGGGCTTATCGTACTCGATCTCAATGGCATGATGCGTTACCCGCAGGGGGTCGACCCGGTCGAAGAGGGCATCGTGTTTCTCACGCGCATGCTGAGGGGCGGTGAACATCCGAAGTTCGACCGTCGCTCGCGGCAAGCTCGTTAACCGGCGAGAAAATTTTCCCACAGCCTGAAGAACACCAGCCAGCCCGCAACGGTGACGCCGCTGACGACGAGCAGCATCATCAGGTTTGCCGTTCTGGCCCGGCGTAGCGCATCTGCGGTCAGGTTATTTACGGGCCTCGCGAGCGAGACGAGCGCCAATGCCCAGCCGATTGCTGCGGGCAAAAAGCCAAAAAACCA
>JAEUSA010000300.1 GCA_016788945.1 Leptospiraceae bacterium | reverse complement strand
CTATAATGGAGAGTTTGATTCTGGCTCAGAACGAACGCTGGCGGCGCGTCTTAAACATGCAAGTCGAACGATCTGTAGCAATACAGGGAGTGGCGGACGGGTGAGGAACACGTAGGAATCTACCTCAGAGAGCGGGACAACCTTGGGAAACCGGGGCTAATACCGCATAGTACAGAGATGTTAAAGGGCTAGCAATAGTCGCTTTGAGATGAGCCTGCGGTCTATCAGCTTGTTGGTGAGGTAATGGCTCACCAAGGCAACGACGGATAGCCGGTCTGAGAGGATGATCGGCCACACTGGCACTGAGACACGGGCCAGACTCCTACGGGAGGCAGCAGTTAAGAATCTTGCGCAATGGACGAAAGTCTGACGCAGCGACGCCGCGTGAAGGATGAAGGCTTTCGGGTTGTAAACTTCGGTAGACTGGGAAGAAAAAGTATGTTCGTTGAGGGCATACATTGACGGTACCAGTCTGAAGCCCCGGCTAATTACGTGCCAGCAGCCGCGGTAATACGTATGGGGCAAGCGTTGTTCGGAATTATTGGGCGTAAAGGGCTCGCAGGTGGTTTGTTAAGTTGGTGGTTTAATCTCTGGGCTCAACCCAGAGTCAGCCTCCAAAACTGGCGAACTTGAGTACGATAGGGGATAGCGGAATTCTCGGTGTAGCGGTGGAATGCGTAGATATCGAGAGGAACACCAATGGCGAAGGCAGCTATCTGGATCGTAACTGACACTCATGAGCGAAAGTGCGGGGAGCAAACAGGATTAGATACCCTGGTAGTCCGCACCGTAAACGTTGTATACTAGTTGTTGGTGGTTTCAACGCCATCAGTGACGTCGCTAACGCATTAAGTATACCGCCTGGGGAGTATGCTCGCAAGGGTGAAACTCAAAGAAATTGACGGGGGCCCGCACAAGCGGTGGAGCATGTGGTTTAATTCGACGATACGCGAGAAACCTTACCTGGGTTTGACATGGATTTGACTGGGGTAGAGATACCCCTTCCCGCAAGGGCAGATTCACAGGTGTTGCATGGTCGTCGTCAGCTCGTGTTGTGAGATGTTGGGTTAAGTCCCGCAACGAGCGCAACCCCTATCTTCTGTTACCATCATTAAGTTGGGGACTCTGAAGAAACCGCCGGTGACAAACCGGAGGAAGGTGGGGATGACGTCAGATCAGCATGGCCCTTATATCCAGGGCTACACACGTGCTACAATGGCCGGTACAGAGGGACGCAAAGCCGCGAGGTGGAGCAAATCCCACAAAGCCGGTCTCAGTTCAGATTGCAGTCTGCAACTCGACTGCATGAAGTCGGAATCGCTAGTAATCGCAAATCAGCATGTTGCGGTGAATACGTTCCCGGGCCTTGTACACACCGCCCGTCACACCACCCGAGTTGGAGGTACCCGAAGAGGCTGTTGCCAACCGCAAGGAGGCAGGTCGCTAAGGTAAATTCGGCGAGGGGGGTGAAGTCGTAACAAGGTAGCCGTACCGGAAGGTGCGGCTGGATCACCTCCTTAAAAGGAAATCAGTTGATATCGATTTGCATCGTTAAGATGCGAAAAGATAACTCAAGGTCCATTATCCGTCTTTTGAAGAGCAGATCGAAACCGCAAGGTTTTGAGAGAACAGGTTTGTAGCTGGTACAGCTACAGGTCACAAGGGCTTGTAGCTCAGTGGTTAGAGCACTCGCTTGATAAGCGAGGGGTCGCTAGTTCAACTCTAGCCAGGCCCACAGAGCAACGGGGCGTAAGCACCGAAGCGAAATGGGGCATTAGCTCAGCTGGGAGAGCGCCAGATTTGCATTCTGGAGGTCAACGGTTCGATCCCGTTATGCTCCAAAGACTTTTTGAATAAAAGTCGGAGGTTCGCCGAAGGCGGCCTAAAGCCAAGCCTGAATAGGTAAGCAGATGAAATTCGTCTTCTTACCTGTTTAGGCAAAACCTAAACCACCAGGTCATAGAGATGATCAGGTGAAGTTTGACAACGAATATGGGTAGAGAAAACATTTTACCAGAAATGTTTTCATACAACAATTTTGAAAAGATTTATGAATAGCGCATCGAATATGTTAGCAACATATTCTATATGAGGAAGAAGAAGTGTCAAATGATCGTATAAAAGAAATCCAAATGACTTGCAAAAGTTGATTTGGGTGGAGCATAATATGGTCAAGTATTTAAGGGCGTACGAAGGATGCCTTGGCACTACCAGGCGATGAAGGACGTGGTTACCTGCGATAAGTTTCGGCGAGCTGGAAGCAAGCTTTGACCCGGAAATTTCCGAATGAGAAAACTCCATACGGCAAAA
Organism: Leptospiraceae bacterium; assembly: GCA_016788945.1. GTDB lineage: Bacteria > Spirochaetota > Leptospiria > Turneriellales > Turneriellaceae > Turneriella. The sequence goes on along the minus strand of JAEUSA010000300.1, from coordinate 421 downwards.
CCGTATGATCTCCGCAAGGAGAAGCTAAACTCAGGGAATTGAAACATCTTAGTACCTGAAGGAAAAGAAAGTAAAAACGATTTCGTTAGTAGCGGCGAGCGAACGCGAAACAGCCTAAACCGATGTTATGTCAAGCTTGAGGGCGTTGTGATATCGGTGTTGTAGGGCTGGCATGGGTTCACCTCAATGAACCTGCAAAGTTACCAAATTGCCATGTAGAAGAAGTGTTTGGGAAAACACGCCACAGCGGGTGATAGCCCCGTATTTTAAACATGTGTGATCTTTGAGCCAGTTCCTGAGTACCACGGAGTACGTGAAGTTCCGTGGGAATCCGCGAAGACCATTTCGCAAGGCTAAATACTAGGTAGTGACCGATAGTGAACAAGTACTGTGAAGGAAAGGTGAAAAGCACCGCGGGAGC
>JAEUSA010000334.1 GCA_016788945.1 Leptospiraceae bacterium | reverse complement strand
CGCGCCGGTTCAGATTTTTCAATGCGCTGCTGAATACCCTGATACAGGCTCTCCCACAGACGGGGCGCCGAAGGCATGAACGTCGGCTTTACTTTGGCAAAATCATCGCGTACGTCGCGCACGTTGGTATAATAGATCGGAATTCCTTTCGCAATCGCTCCGTAATCCACCGCGCGCTCGAAGATGTGCCAAACCGGCAGCAGCGACAGCATGCTGTCGTCGGGTCTCAGACCAATCGCCTTCGGTACTTCGTTGATATTATAGACCATGTTGCCGTGCGACAGCATGACCCCCTTCGGCAAGCCCGTGGTACCCGAAGTGTAGATGATCGTGAACAGATCATCGGATTTCACATCGCCGCTGCGCTTTTTCAGATCAGCAAGTTTCTTATCTCTGAGCGAAGCGCCTTTTTCGATCAGCTGCTGCAACGTGAAGATTTTGTCGGATGTATTTTTGAATTTCGCATCTAACACGATGATGGTGTCAACGACCGTGTCTTTAATGACACTTTCGAGCTTTTTGAGTGTGGCGTCGTTTTCGACGATGCAGATTTTGCATTCTGCATGCGACATGATATATTTAATTTCTTCAGTCGTTACGTCGGTGCCGCGGGGTACGTCAGCCGCACCGGCGAGCAGACATGCCATGTCGGCGGTAATCCATTCGACGCGGTTGTCGGCGAGAAGACCGATTCGATCGCCGGCCTTAACCCCCATTTCCATAAGCGCAATCGCCGCGTTCTCAGCGTTCTTGAGCGCCGTACCGAATGTGGTGCCGACAAAATCTTTCTTTTCGTTTTTTCCGTAGAAGAGGTTTTTACTGCCGTAGAGTTCGCCGGCCTGATAAAAAATTTCGTTAATTGTGTTATACGCCATGGGATTAAATGCGAGCGCCGGCGCGGCGGTCAAGTATTGTCTGCAAAGATTGTTGACACCGACGCAATTCCCCCTGTCTAAATCTCCGCCCCGCTGATACGCACCTTACCCGTTTCGCCGACTATAACCCGCGTTGACCGCCGACCGTTAGGCATAAACCCGCGCATAAAAGTCAGCACGAGTTCGCCGTTTCTGATACGTAATTCGCTTTTCTGCAGATGTTCCATGCGCATCACCACCGCCTCAAATTCGGCGTAATCTAAAAGCTTAAAATATTCATCGAGCGGCGGTGGCGTCTTGAGCCAGCCTTTTTCGCGCACAATGTCGGCAAAATCAAACTCACCATGCCTACCGTACGAGCGCGAACCGCATACCACAAGCGCAGCCGTGCCGCTGCCGGGGTAAGCACCAACATGCCAGGCACGCACGAGTTCGCAGTTATTTTTCACCGCGACGACTTCTGAGCGCAACTCGCCCGCATGCCCCGTTTGCCGCAGATAAATTTTGAGTTTTTCCTGCTGGCCGTGCGCGAAATCACCCGCGTGCGCGGCAATAATCGCAATACCAAGGAATATCATTTTACGCATACAGGCAGTTTAGCTCTGTGTGCCTGAGGCTGCAACCGCAAATGGAACTTCCTTATCGTCCGAACGTGGGCATTGTCGTTTTTAACTCAGAAGGCTTAGCCCTTGTCGGCGAACGTCTCGACAATCGTGGCGCTTGGCAATACCCGCAGGGCGGTGTTGACGAAGGTGAAGAATTCGAGGTAGCAGCCCGGCGCGAACTCTATGAAGAAACCGGCGTGACGGCAGAGTTCATCGCCACAAGCGCCGGCTTTCTTTATTATGATTTTCCACCGACGCTGGTAATCCCCCGCATGACCGATCGTTACCGCGGCCAGAAGCAGATGTGGTACCTCGCCTACTGGAACCAGCCACCTGAAGCGGCTGACCTCAAGACACACACGCAGGAATTCGCTCGCGTCACTTTTATGCCGATGGCCGATGCCACCAACCAGATCGTGCCATTCAAACGCGCGATCTATGCCGAACTCGAACGGCAATTTCTACCGAAAATTCATGATTATCTCCGTACGCGTCAAACCCGGTAATAAACGCCCCGGCATCGAAGACGCTGGTGAATACTTGCTGGTGCGCGTCAAAGAACCGCCGATCGATGGCAAGGCCAACACGGCCGTGCTGAAGCTCATCGCCGGCGCGCTTGGCGTCGCCCCATCGCGCGTGAGGTTAATCGCCGGCGCAACGGCAAAAACCAAACGCGTTGAAATTCCCGACATTGCTGACTGGAGGCAGAGACTCTGCTCCGCGGCGGCGAAATAACTTAGGCCGTCTTTGCCAGCGGTTGTGTGCGCTGACTTTTCTGCAGTTCACGCACGCGCGCGGCAAAATTCTGCGTCGACCATTCAAAACCGGGCATGCGAATCGATTGCAGAAATTCCATCAGCTCTTTTTCATATTTGACGGGGCGCCCGCGTGCAATGTTGACATAAACAAATTCAACCCAAGCGATTGCGTTGATGCGCGAACCGTCGAGGCTGGTCATCACGGCCTCGGGCACCAACCTGAAAGAATCTGCATGCAGCAGCCGCGTCTGAATGCGTACTGTTTCATTATACTTCGCCGGCGTCAGGTAGGCAATCTGTGTCGTCGCGACGACCCAGCCGTTACCGGTTTTTTGCGTATGCTCATAGATATCAAAACCATACGCCGCCTTCAGATGCTGCGTGCGCGCCTGCATCAGGTAATTGAGATACTTCGTATTGTTGAGGTGGCCAAACGGATCGCAGTCCTGAAAGTCGATCCACGCCGTCGATTGCGGCTCTAATTCCAATTTTGACATAAAATCCCCCTTTTTGACCCGAATAGTGTATATGCACGTATTATACGTGCATATACACTATTCGGCAACTTTTTTTTATCACAAACGGCGCCCGATATCATGCAACTGCGTCGAAAGCATGATATATTTCGGCTGGCCGACAAAATCCCGTTCACCAATACACCCGAACGACAAACTGTCCTTTTTGCTGACTTTGAGATTGTCGCCAAACACAAGATAACAACCCTCTTTAACAGTCAGTTCTGTAAAAGTCTCAAATCGCCGGCTCTCAGCCTTCGTCAGATAAGTGCGTGTAAAGCCGCTGCTATTGGTGAACACGCCGTCCGCAAAGGTAATCACATCACCGGGCCGCGCGACAATGCGCTTCAAAAGGCGCCGCCCTTCGCTCGGGTGGCGGAACACAAGCAAATCACCTGTTGCGTACGAGGCCGGAGGTTTGCCCGCAACGGCGACGACAAAATCACCGTGGTTCACTGCGGGCTGCATCGAATCATCGAGCACCGCGTAGATGCCGACATGCAGAACAATCTGCACGAAAAAAACTACCATAAAAACGACAACGACTGCGAGTGAAAAAAGATTGAGAATCAGCGAAACGCGTGACAATAATCTGTCGGCCGGGGAATGCACTTCGGGCAAAACCGCTCTACGCAGATAACGAAAGTAGAGCTCACCCGCGACGACCTGTGCGACGCTCACCCCTACCAAGATCGCCAACGCGGTAAGCGAACTGAAAGTCCAGATCGCGAACGCGGCAGAAAAAACCGTCAGCGCCACACAGACCGCGCTGAACGCCGCACCCAAAACGCAGCCCTGAGTATACTTGCCCAGCAACTGTGCGGCAAAACCCGGCACCGTCCATGCAGCGAAGCGCGCCAGTAAATGTCTGGATTCAATAGTCATGTGGTTTGCAGAAAAAAGCTATACGCGACACTCTCGGACAAGTCGCCGTGATGGCGATGAAAAATCGCGCGTTCAAGCAGGTCGATGTCTTCACTGCAGAGCGCTTCCGCGGCAATCCACTCGCGGTTGTCTTAGATGCAGTGGGATTAACCCCTGTGCAGATGCAGGCTTTTACTGACTGGACCAATCTCTCAGAAGCGACGTTTATTTTACCGCCAGAAAATCCATCGGCCGATTATCGAGTGCGTATATTCTGTCCCGGGCGCGAACTACCGTTCGCAGGGCATCCAACGCTCGGCAGCTGCCACGCTTGGCTTGAGGCGGGCGGCCAACCGCACGGAGAATTTATTGTCCAAGAATGCGGTGTGGGACTCGTAAAAATACGGCGCGATGGCAACCGACTCGCTTTTATGGCGCCCCCACTCAAAAAAAGCGGACCGCTCGATGAGGCCGATGTGAAGCTCATCGCGCGCGGCCTTGGCATCGACCGCAAGGACATCATTCACCATGCGTGGTGCGATAACGGCCCAAACTGGCGCGGCGTAATGCTCGCATCATCCGAGCAGGTTCTTGCACTTTCGCCCGATGCACAGATACTCCGAGGCCTCGATGTCGGCGTCGTCGGCCCGCGTGGCAAAGTCGGGGTGACCGGCGCACATGCCGACGGCGAGGCACAGTTTGAAATCCGCGCCTTTTTTCCCGTCAAAACAGGAATGGCAGAAGACCCGGTGACAGGCTCTCTCAACGCCGCCGTCGCGCAGTGGCTGATCGGCGCGGGGCTCGCCCCCAAACAATATATTGCGAGCCAAGGCACCGTGCTCGGCCGCGCAGGTCGCGTGCATATCAGGCAAGACGGCGACGATATCTGGATCGGCGGCGACTCTGTCACCTGCATTGATGGCAGTGTGCAGATTTAGCAAATCCGCCGACGCACAATCGCCATGTACACGCGTAAATCCCCGTCATTCTGTGCCTTCAAATCAACAACCACCGAGCAAAAAAACTGAAATTAGTAAAAGAAATATGTGTGATTTGTTTTTCATAGAATACTTCTATAATCTTTTTCGCATTACGGATCTGAATGCTGTGCTTTGTCAATTTTTTCGGGGTTGATCCGGTCAAGGGAGGGGCAGGCTGCACATTGAGCCCTGCCCCCGAGCTACACGGCACGTAACCATTGCTAAATAGGCATCAGCTATGATTACGGTGGCAAGACTTCATAGGCGGGGATAATTTTGGAAATAACCGACGCTGATGTTGCGTCACTCGATAGATGCTGACTTATCTGAAAAACCGCATACGCAGCACCGGGTGAAGCGCAGCGGGGAAATTTTGTTGTCTGAGGTAATTGCGCCTGTGAACCCGCGCAAGGAAGCCCGGGCGATTTAAGGTTGCCCTATCCCAACTGTGTTGTGCCATTGCGCAACCGCATGAATGGGGCTGAACTCTCAGGTGTCCGAATGCATGATCCTTGATATAAATGCATGAGTTTTTTCGGCGCAAGGCATCCTACTCACCAGTAGCTCATCTATTGCCGCCGCTCCCATTCTTGGTAATTCTGGCATTCCATTACACGCTTACCATTTTCAGTCTTGCCCGTATCCCAGCAGGCAGTTTCTTGGTATTTCTTCAGATCTGCTTCTTTTTGCTTCCAATGCTGTGCGCCAGCCTCTTTGGCGCGTTTCCTATCCTCAGGTGTTTGGGCTACTGACGCACAATGCCAGCAAACTAGGCTGACTATAGTAAATAGGATGCCTTTCCTAAAGGTATTGTTATTGGATTTCATCATGTCTCCTTAAGCTAAGCCCGATTGCCAAAATTCTGAAGATAATATGTGTATCAAGTCAAGTACTTTGGTTATCTGAATAGTAAGGCTCCAATGTGCTGAAAGTCACTTGGACAGGATAGATATCAAATTCAATCGACGGGATTAAGCTGACATGCGGTCGGCGGATAGCAAGGGCGCAATTATTTCAGACAACGCCACTCGTAAAGCGTTACGCGCATGGCGTGTAACACCCCATCCCTTTTCGCCCGGCGCCGAGTTATCGTTTTGTTTTCTTCTTCTTGTCCATCGCCAAAAGGTTTGCGGCTTCTTCGCGGTCGGCGCGGATCGCTTTGAACTCGCGTTCGCGGTAACGTCGGATGATTTCAAGATTTTGCACGAAGCGGTGCACAGGCCTAAACACCATCAGCACGAGCGCGACGACGAGCGAGAGCGCGACGCCGGTGTAGGTATAGCCGAAGCCTATCGTGACTCCGATGGCCGCAGTGGTGAAGATAGTGGCTGCGGTGGTGATGCCATAGACTTCGCCGCCTGCATGCATGATGACGCCGGCGCCTAAGAAGCCGATGCCGGTGACAATTTGCGCGGCGATGCGCGCCGGGTCGCCGCCATAAGATTGGGCGACGACGACAGAAAGAATGGCAAACAGCGTGGTACCGAGCGAGATGAGGATTGTTGTACGTAATCCCGCGGCGCGGCGGAAAATTTCGCCTTCGATGCCGATGATGGTGCCTGCGATGAGCGCCGCGACAAGTCGCGGGCCGAAGGCAGAGAGGGTTTCAAGGAAGGTTGAGAAGCTTTCGTTCATGGCGTTTGACGAAAGCGGCGCGCTCTGCTACCAGAGCGCCTGCACAAATTCGCGAATACGGCCGAGGCCTTTTTCGATCTGTGCATCGCTCGTCGCATAACTGATGCGGAAGCCGTTTTCGTAACCAAAAGCGGAACCGGGAACGACAGCGACAAGCTTTTCATCAAGCAGGCCCTTGCTGAAAATTTTTCCGTTATCGGTTTCACCGGTGCGCTTCGCGAGGTCTGCCCAGCCGGGTGCGGCTTTGAGGCCGGCGATGTCGGGGAACAGATAGAAGGCACCCTGCGGTTTGAAGACGCTGAGACCTTTGAGTCCGGAAAGTAAACCGAACGCGAGGTCGCGGCGTTTTTCAAACACGCGGCGCATATCTTCAACGCATTGTTGTTCGGCGTTGAGCGCCGCGACCGCGCCTTTCTGTGAAAAGCTGGTCGGATTCGAGGTAGATTGCCCCTGTATCATGTCCATGGCAGCGATAATCTCGGCCGGCCCGCCGGCATAACCTAAACGCCAGCCGGTCATCGAGTAGGCTTTCGAGAGGCCATTGACGACCACCGTGCGCGGCCTGAGTTTTTCAGACGCGGTTGCGACGTTGAGAAATTCGACGCCGTAGGTGAGTTTTTCGTAAATATCATCAGTCACAACAATCAGATCGGGAAATTTTTCGAGCGCAGCAGCTAAGGCACGTATTTCATCGGGCGTGTAGGCGGCGCCAGTGGGGTTTGAGGGCGAGTTGAGTATGAAGACCTTAGTCTTCGCAGAAACATTCTTTTCAATATCTGCGGGGGTGAGCTTAAAGCCGCTCTCAAAAGTGGTGTGGATAAGTTTCATCTGGCCGCCCGCGAGCAGTACGATGTCTTTATAACTCACCCAATAAGGCGCGGGGCAGACGACTTCGTCGCCATTATTGAGCACAGATAAGAAGAAGTTGTAGAGTACTTGTTTGCCTCCGGTAGAGATGATGATCTGGTTCGCTTTGTAATCCAACTGATTATCGCGCTTAAATTTCGCGATAATGGCCTGTTTGAGTTCGGGTATACCTGATACGGCGGTATATTTGGTGAAGCCCTGGTTCAGCGCTTCGATCGCCGCGGCTTTAATGTGCGGCGGAGTATCGAAGTCGGGTTCGCCGGCACCGAAACCGACGATATCTTTACCCTGAGCCTTGAGTTCGGCCGCACGCGCAGAGATGGCGAGTGTGGGCGATGGCTCGATGAGTTCGAGGCGGCTGGCGAGTTGCATATGAGGGCGAATTGACAGCCGAGACAGGGCGTCGAGCAGATGCACATCGTGTGCATCGACGCCCCTTGGCGTCCTGCCTTTGGGCGTCGAGCAGATGCACATCGTGACGAAGAGGCTTTACTCTGAGACCAGACAGCCGATTGCTTCTTTGCCTTTCGTCCAGTGAGCGGTATTGCGGCCGTTAAAAAAAAGATACCAACGTTTCTCGCGGCTGTTATAGCGGCAATCGACGGCGTAGACATGGCTTACCATCCAGGGTTTGTTTTTTGCCGGCGCGATCAGCAGCTGCGCATTCGCGACGTCGAAGTTCAGGCCGTCTCGAGAAGGGACAGCATAGACTGCCGAAGTCGAGCATCCGTCATGGATCGAAATTCCATTCTGCAGGCCGATGTAACCATCGCGCAGGTGGATTACCTTGATAGCCCCTGCCGCAAGATTCATATATGCATATTGAGGCCCGGGTGAAATTAACGGTTGTGGCCGAACCGTAAACGGCCCTAACGGTGTCGGCCCATCGGCCGCACCGATATGCAGCGGTTCGCAAAAGCCACAATCAGCAATTTTGCGGAGCGAAGCGCTGAAGTACAGACGAAATCCGCTTGTCGTTTTGAGACAGCAGGGGTTTGACACAGATTGACCATAGCGCCTGTCGCGCTGATAGGCGAGGTCGGGTGCCAACACGATCTGCGGTCGAGTCCAGTTCACCAAATCGTCTGAACTCATCACTTCGATATGCGATTTCCAGCGCCAGGCGGTCAGCCACGAAAACAGAATCTGGAAAGGCCGGTAGCGCTCATAGTAGAGATAAAACCGGCCGGCGTCGCGAAAGATGAACGGGCGCATTGCGTGGCGCCGAATCAGTTTGCTTCGGCGCGGCCATTGATCGGGCTGCGACGCAGTGAAATGGTGCAGGCCAAACACCGAGTGCGCAAAGGCATGCCATTGGCCATCGGCTGCTTCTTCGGGCAACACAATCGAGGGATCGGCAATAATCGGCGAAAGGCGCGGAGGATAGATGAGCGGTGCTTCACTGAGAAATCGCCAGCGCAGGCGCAGAAACCCGTGGACGGTAAGGGGCAGGCGATGACCCGGCATGGCGCAGAGTCAGGCCTAAAGCGGTGATGTCAAGGTGTCAGTTCTTGCCGAAACGGCTGAGCCAGCGTTCGCGGATATCAGCGGTAATGGCCTCAACGGCGGCGGGGTCGCTGATCTGCATCGTGTGGCACGGCGTGGCAATTTCTTGCTCGATCTGGCGGTCGAGCCATTGCATCAGGTGTGCGGGAATCGCTGTAGTTTTGGTTGCGGGCATTTTCGCCTCTTTACTTATATTTGACGACGGAGTACGCAGGAGTACGACGTCTTCAATAGCTTATGCCGCCACCGCAATCTACTTGCAACATTATGTCTCATTATAGCAATGCCTCAGGGTCAGCGCTGCCCGCGTCGCTGTGAATACAAAAAGCGCAGGATTAAGCAATGGAAATCAAAGTCATTTCGCTCTATGCGATGGCGGTATTTTTTGCCGGTGCCGGCATCGCGCATTTTATCATCACTAAATTTTTTCTGCGCATCATGCCGCCGTATATTCCCTGGCATAAGCCGATTGTGTACCTCAGCGGTCTCGCAGAGATCGGGCTTGCAGTGCTGTTGCTGATACCTGCGTACAGCGTCTGGGCTGCCTGGGGCATCATTGCGCTGCTCGTCGCGGTTTTCCCGGCGAATCTGTATCACTTCACTTCGGGTGGTGCCGGCATGCGCATTCCGAAATGGGCGCTGTTCATGCGGTTGCCGCTGCAGATACTCCTGATCGCGTGGGCGTGGTGGCATACGAGATGAAAATTGCCATCGCAGCAGACCACGGCGGTTACGAACTCAAAGAGGCGCTCAAGCGCCGGCTTGCCGCATTGAATATTACCGACCTCGGCACCAACAGCAATGAGTCGGTAGATTATCCCGATTACGGCGCTGCTCTCGCGCGTCGCGTCGCGGCGGGTGAATTTGATCGTGGTATTTTGATCTGCGGCAGCGGTATCGGCATTTCGATTGCGGCAAACAAGGTCAAGGGCATACGCGCGGCACTCTGCCACAATGCGTACACCGCAGAGATGGCGCGCCGGCACAACGACGCAAATGTGATCGCAATGGGCGGCCGCGTCGTCGACGAAGCCACGGCGGTTCAGATGACAGAAATTTTTCTCGCTACCGAATTCGAGGGAGGCAGGCATCAGCGCCGGGTCGACAAACTGTCTGCGCTTGATTAGCAAGCGTGTTTTACCGGCGCTGCTGCTTATAGGCGCCGGATTTTCCCCGAGCGCGCAGGAAGGCACACGTGCGGCGGCAAGCAAGCGCCGCGTCTTCGGTGCCGACGATACGTTTCTCAGCTACCACAGCGAAAACCTTGAAAAAATCACATTGGGCAACCGGCAGGTCTGGCGCCTGCTGCGCAAAGCCGATGCCAAAGCGACGCCAGATGATCTGGTGATTGATTTTGAAAGCGAGGCATTATTTTCTAACCCCGCACACCAGCCGCTGATAGTGAAAGCGCGCGTCGATCGCAGCGAGCACACAGGTTTTAACGGTAAAGCCGGCGGTTTTAATCTGCCCGAGCACAAACTGAAAATAAAATTGCCGGCCTTTTTGCATCTGTCTGGTGAAGGCTTAACGCGGGACGCGGGAGATTTCACCTTTGCTCTCGAATTTGAACCGCAGACCGCACAGGCCGAGCTGCTGCGCCGCGAAAACTTTGTCGCCGGCAGGCAATACCTGTTCGCCGTCACGTTGCGCAATAACCGCATCATCGTGACATTTGAAAATCTATTCGCCGAGGCGCACAGCGAACGCGGCAAATATCTGGAATCGACTGAACTGAAGTCTGTCGATAAGGTGAAACCGGGTAAACGCAACGCGCTGGCGCTCACCTACCACGAGGCAACTGGCAAGCTGCGGTTGATACTCAATGATCGTGAGCAGGCCACCTACTCTCTCAAACGCACGGCAGAAGAGAACTACACGGTTTCTTTTGCTGAACTCAGGGCATCGCCGTTCACGCTGTTCCAGGGATTTCTCGGCTATGCCGACAACATCGTTTTTTCGAACCGTGTGCTGACCGACGAAGATATGCGCCACTTCGGAGCGCTGACGCCATACGGCGACCGCTACGACCAGCGTAAGGGCATATTGCGCAGCAACGTCTATGACATGGGTTTCTCACAGAGCAGCATCACGGCGCTGTCGGCAAGCCTGAGCGAAAGCGAAGAGAACCGCATTGCGGTCAGTTTTCGCTGCCTCGACAAGCGTTTCGATGCCCGCCTCGCCGACAGCGCGTTGCGCTTCAGGGCGATCAACGGTGCTGCGGGAAAAAAATGCCGATTTGTGCAGTTTCAGGCCGAATTCACGGCCGACAATGCCGGCAAGACGTCGCCTCATCTCAAGGGCATCACTCTCGAGTACAGGGAAAATCCACCCCCCGATAAACCGGCCAAACCGAGGCTGATCGCCGCGCAAAGCGATTCGCTCGAACTCGAGCTGATACCGAACACCGAACTCGATGTGGTTCAGGGAGGGCGTTATATCGTGTACTACGGCCATAAGGCGCATGAAGCAGAAGGAGCATTCTATGTGCGTGCCGATCGTAAGCCGATTGCGCATAAAGTGCCGATTCGTTTGGCGCTCGGGCTCGACGCGATTATGGTAAACAAGGCCTGGGCGGATAAAAATCCGCGCTTTCGCCATCGTTACCCGATATTCGAACCAGGCATCGGTTATTACTTCTGGGTAACAGCATGCGATAACGCGTACGGCGAAGCTCAGGAACTTGCAGACCACGAATCTGCGCCGTCAGAAGCCATATTTGTTCGCTTTCGCTCTGCGTCAGAGTAGTTGTTTTCCCGAAAAAATCTCGCTGCTCGTAAGCCTCGCGGTTTACCCTGGTATGGGCGTACCGCTGCCAGCACGGCAACGGATTGCCGCCTGGCCGGCGGCGCACTCGGATGTGCATGGCCAACGGCTAAAGCGGGCTGCACCCTGCTAACGGGCAGCGTTCCGGCCATGCGGGCCGGAACAGGTTTTTAAGGAAAACTCGATGGAAAAATTAGCCGACGCGCTGAGTACAGGCTAACTTTGAGTCGTATGGCAAAAAGAATTATTCTTTTTATTCTCACGAATATACTCGTCGTTGCGACGATTTCGATTCTGTTGAGCGTGTTCGGCGTCACCCATTATGTCGAACGCGCAGGTCGCGGCTACGGTCTCAATCTGCAGAAACTGATGATCATCTGTCTGGTCTGGGGTTTTGTCGGTGCGTTTATTTCTCTCGCGCTTTCAAAAGTCATGGCGAAGTGGATGATGGGCCTTACGGTGATCGACCCGCGCAATGCGTCGGGCATTGAAGGGCAACTCGTCACCACCGTACACCGCCTCGCGCGCGGTGCGGGCCTTACCACCATGCCCGAAGTGGCAATTTATGAATCTGAAGAAGTAAACGCGTTTGCGACCGGGCCCACACGCTCGAGTTCGCTCGTCGCCGTTTCGACGGGCCTGATACACAATATGGCTTGGGAAGAAGTCGAAGGTGTCCTCGGCCATGAAGTTGCCCACATTGCCAATGGTGATATGGTTACGATGGCTCTGCTGCAGGGTGTCGTCAATGCGTTCGTCATGTTCCTCTCGCGCGTCGTCGCTTTTGCCATTTCAACCGCAGTAAGCCGAAGCGACGAAGACAACTCATTTCCTCGCATGCTCAATATGATACTCGTGTTTGTATTCGACATCATTTTCACTCTGCTTGGTTCGATCGTGGTCGCGGCCTTCTCTCGCTTCCGTGAATACCGCGCCGATGCGGGCGGTGCCAATCTTGCCGGCAGACAGAAAATGATCGCAGCGCTCGACCGGCTGCGCATGACACAGGAAAAAATCGAAAATGGCGATGCACCGGCTATGGCCGCAATGAAAATTTCGAACAAAGGCGGATTTCTCGCTCTGTTCTCGACACATCCGCCCTTAGTAGACCGTATCGCCCGTCTGCGCCAAGGTTAACCCCGAGTATATTGGCTGCGATTTCATTTGCGAGGGCTACGCCCGCGCAAATGAAATCGCACATAAAAACTTCAGGGTGATGGTCGGGATGGAGTTCGCTTCACCCTGTGCAGCAATTTCTTATAGCTGCGACCAAGACTCAGAAACAGAAAGGTCAACCCCACACCGAGCGCGATGCAGAACGCCATAACCACACCGAGCGAGGTGTGCATGGTAATGAAAAAAAACTGGAACTGCACGCGCTGGCTATTGACCAGCAGCAGCAGCACCAGCAAAATTGTCGTGATGGCGAGTACGTTGAGGCGCAATGGCATGCGCCCGGTTATATCTGGCTCGTGTTGGCGCTGCCGCACATCGGGCAGTACTGGGTGTCGTCGAGTTCGTCGTCTTCTTCTTCGAGGTAGACTTCCCAACGATAATCGCAGTCTTCACAGGCGTAGCTGATCGCAATTTCGCGTTCACCGCCTACACCTTCTTCATCGTCGTCGAGCCCGTCTTCGCGCTCATTTTCTTCTTCTTCGTCGTCGTCAGACATGCAATACATCTTGACTTTGAGCTCGTCGTTCAGCTCATCTTTCATTGCGGGCATGCCGTGCGTCGCCAAAAAGGTGCAAGGCGGGTCAAGTATTTTTGGCAATATCACCCTTTTTTGTTATGCTGTCTATACCGCGTGCAAAACTGCAATGCAATTGACTGTGTATCGGTTTTACCGCCTGAGTAGAGCACTTTTGACCGTATTTTATGGAGATAGCATCGAATGACACCGCAAAAACCCGGCCCGTTGGGACAAGGCAACCCGAATAAGACCATGAAGAACATTGCCCTTGTCCTGTTGATTGTCATCATGGCCGCGCTGACCTATGAGGTCATGCAAGAACAACCGAAATCGCAAGAAATACACTATTCGCGTTTTCTCGAACTGCTCGAAAAAAAATCGCTGATGACGACTGAAAAAGATCCACTGATTATTCAGGGGCATCAAATTTCCGGCAAATTCAGCAACGACAAGAACGAACAGATTCCGTTCAAAACAGTTATCCCCTACCACGACGGGCAATTGCTCGAACTGCTGAAAAGCAAAGAAGTGAAGTTCTACAAAGGTGCTGCGGTTGAAGAAAGTTTCTTCTGGCGCACCATCATGCCTCTGCTACCGTGGATCGCCATCGTCGGTTTCTTCTGGTTCATGATGGCACGCCAAGTACAGTCGACGGGTAACCGCGCACTGACCTTTGGCAAGTCGCGTCCTAAGATGGGGCCCGACATGAAAAACCGTGTGACGTTTGCCGATGTCGCCGGTGTTGAAGAGGCGAAAGAAGAACTCAAAGAAGTGGTGGATTTCTTAAAGGCCCCGCAAAAGTTCCAAGCTATCGGTGCTAAAATTCCCCGCGGTGTTCTGCTGGTGGGTCCTCCGGGCACTGGTAAAACTCTGCTCGCGAAGGCCGTTGCCGGTGAAGCGGGTGTGCCGTTCTTCTCAATTTCGGGATCCGACTTTGTCGAGATGTTTGTCGGTGTCGGTGCAAGCCGTGTGCGCGATTTATTCGGTCAGGCAAAACGCCAAACGCCGTGCATTGTTTTCATCGACGAAATCGACGCGGTCGGCCGCCTGCGCGGCGCCGGCTTAGGTGGCGGCCATGACGAGCGCGAGCAGACGCTCAACCAGCTGCTCGTTGAAATGGATGGTTTCGAAGAAAATGAAGGTGTCATTATTATTGCGGCAACCAACCGCGCCGACGTACTTGATCCCGCGCTGCTGCGCCCGGGTCGTTTTGACCGTCAGGTAGTGGTCGACGTTCCCGATGTCCGGGGCCGTGAGGCAATCTTGAAAATCCACAGCCGCAAAGTGCCGATGGACGAAGCTGCGACAATGGATAAGATTGCGCGTGGCACCCCCGGGTTTACCGGTGCCGACCTCGCCAATTTGATTAACGAGGCTGCACTGTTGGCAGCACGCAATGACCGCAAAAAGGTCACCGAAGACGATCTCGACAACGCGCGTGACAAGGTGCTGATGGGCCCTGAGCGAAAATCATTTCTCATCATACCTGAAGAGAAAAAAATCATCGCGTACCATGAGGCAGGCCATGCGATACTTGCCGAACTGCTCGAGTACGCAGAAGAAATCCACAAAGTGACGATCATCCCGCGCGGCCGCGCACTCGGCATTACGCAACACCTGCCCGAACAGGAAAAACACATGCGCTCGCGCAATTACTGGCTCGACCAGTTGGTCGTGCTGATGGGCGGGCGCCTTGCTGAAGATATTGAATTCGGCGATGTTACGACCGGTGCCTCGAATGATATCGAACGCGCAACGAACATCGCGCGCCGTATGGTGACCGAATGGGGTATGTCTGACAAAGTCGGGCCTATTCACCTGAGTGGTGCCGATTCGAGTTCTGTATTCCTTGGCCGCGACTATGCGCGCAAGGGAGACCACTCAGAAGAATACGCGAGCATCATCGACGCCGAAGTGAAGCGCATTATCGATTCGGCGTTTGAGCGCGGCCGCTCGCTGCTCAAGAAACACAAGAAGCGTCTTGACCAGGTAGCACAGGCCCTACTCGAGCGCGAAACGATTACCGGAGACGAGCTGCGCGACATCATGAATGGCCGCAAACTGAAACCACTCTCACCGCCACCACCACCGCAAGAAAAGAGTGGGGATAAAAAGCCCGTGTCGCCGACCCCGGCATTCGGGCAAGACCTGCTCTCGGGTGCGCAGCCAGCGTAACACGATGTTACCAAGGTCCGCGGTTGCCAAGGACGACATCCTCGCCGCGGACCGGCAAAACAATGGCAAGCCCTCACTTGGGCCCATCATCTACATCTTTCTCGACGGCGTAGGCATCGGCGAGGCAAACGCGGAAAAAAACCCGTTTGCGCGCTTCAAAAACCGCTTCTTCGGGGCACATGCCGGGAAAACTTTTTCCATGGCGGGCGAGGTCATTTCGACCGACGCGCACATGGGTATTCCCGGTTTACCGCAATCGGCGACGGGGCAAACGGCTCTGTTTACCGGTTACAATGGTCCACAGATTCTCGGCAGGCATGTGAACGGCTTTCCGACGTTTACGCTGCGACCGTATTTCAAAGAAAAAAACCTGCTCAAAGTGATGAATGACGCGGGACTCAATGCGACGCTCATCAATTCGTATTCTTCCCTCTATCTCAAGCGCATGGAACATCCGCGTGCAGAACGTATGATATCCGCCTCATCGTTGATGCAGCGGCATTCTGGCAAACCCTACTTTACCACCGAAGACTACCTCGCGGGCAAAAGCCTTTATATGGATCTCTCGAACTGGTTTTTGCGCAAGCACGGCCTCGATGTACCGATCGCGAAGCCTTATGAAAACGGGCGTAAACTCGTGCGCATCGCGCGCAACTATGATCTAATTGTGTACGAATATTTTTTCACCGACAAGGTCGGGCATGAACAGTCATGGGGTGCGGCAAAGCGCATTCTGCGCCACGTCGACGATTTTCTTTCGGGTGTCTGGGACGAGTTAAACCCCGCAAAAGAAACCGTGATCATCAGCTCAGACCACGGCAATATGGAAGACCTGTCGGTGAAGACGCATACCGCAAACCCGGTCGGCACCTTTGTGTACGGTCACCATGCCGTGCCATTTCTCGATGGTGTCAAATCGCTGCTCGACATACCGCGCGTGATGCTCGATATTTTTGATTTGCCGTTTGCAGAGGATTTTAAACCAAGCGCAAGTGTCACGACCAGCGCCGCAATCGCCGAAGCCGATTGAAAACAACAGGGCCGCGTTACCGCATCATGGGGTAATGCTTTGAACGTAGCGATCGTCGACGTTGGCTCGAATAACATCAAGCTCGAAATCTTCGAAGTCAACAACGAGGGTTTATCACACCTTATCTTCAGCGAAAAGTTTCAGGCGCGCCTCGGCGCGGATGTATTTCTGACGCGCAAACTGCGCCCTGAGAATACCGAAATCGCAATCGAAGCGCTTAAACAGATCAGGCGCATCACACAGGAGTTCAAATGCCGGCAGACGATTGCGATCGCCACTGCAGCGCTGCGCGAATGTGAGAGCTCTGACTTCATCGAACGCGCGCGCCGCGAAGCCCAGATCAGCGTCAATATCATCTCGGGCCTCGAAGAAGCCCGGTTCGTTTACAACGGAGTGCGCGCGCACACTTCGCTTGGCCAGAATAACTATCTGATCAACGATATCGGTGGCGGTTCGACCGAAGTACTCGTCTGCAACGACGCCGATATTCATTTTGTCGAGAGTTTGCGGCTCGGTACCGTACGCCTGCGCGAGATGTTTGCCAGCGAAGCGAAGGATCTCGTCAAACTGATCGATAAATATGTCGCGCGTTCGATCGACCCCTATCTGGCCGACATCGCGCGCCATGCGCCGGTTGCCGCACTTTGCACCGGTGGTACCGCGCGCACTTTGCTCGAAGTACTGCGCGAGATGGGTGTTTCGCTGCGCGAACAAATCCATTTGCCGATGGTCGAAACGCGCGATTTTGCCGACCTCGTCGAAGAGTTATCGCAGATGAGCCGCAAGGAGATTGCGCGCATCAAGAGCATCGACGAGGGGCGCCGCGATATTATTCTGCCGGGTGCGGCCCTGCTGTTGTCGCTGCTCAAGCACACTAAAATCACGCGTTTCATGGTTTCGCCGAATGGGCTCAGGGACGGCGCACTCGCCGATTATGTTTACAACAAGGTTAATAAAAATATTTATCTGCGCAGTCAGGCGCAGTTTCGCGAGGCGGGCCTTACAACCATCGTCGACAAATACAAAATGGATCGCGAGCACTCGCAGCATGTGGGCGCGCTTTCGGTTCAGTTGTTTGATATTTTTGCCGAGGTGCATGGCCTGCCGGCAGAGACGCGCGACCTTTTGAAAGCTGCTGCGATGCTGCACGATATCGGTAAATTCATCGACTATTCGCAGCACCATAAGCATACGCTCTATCTGCTCAGCAATATCAACCTGCCGGGGTACACGAGCGACGAACGCGACATCATCGCGCACACGGCCCGCTATCACCGCAAGTCAAACCCCAAGGCGTCGCATTTAGAATTCCAGCGACTGGCACCACGCAAACAGGAGATCATTCTCAAGTTGTCGGTGCTGCTGCGCATCGCCGATAGCCTCGACCGCAGTTATTCGAGTTCGATCGTGGGTCTGAGGGGTAAAAAAATCGACGGCAAAACCTGGCAGTTGGGCTTTGAAGCAGCTTCTGACAGCCTGCTGGAAAAATGGGCATTTAACCGCAAAAAAGAAAATTTCGAGAAAGTATTCAACACGATTCTCACTCTGGAGTAATCATGAGCTGCGACTCCGGCGGCGGCGCGGTACCGCGTGGCCGCGCGCGATTTCTTTATCTTCTATCTGTTTGAGGGCATTTTGCTGCCTTGCGAGCAGATAGTCCGTCTGCGTTGTGGCAAATTGGTGAGCAGCAGCTTTGAGTCGCTCATGTCCCTTGCAGCCGAGTGCCTTCCGCTCGAGCGGGTCGGTAACCAGATGGAAAGTGCGGCAGAATTCACCCGGCACATACTGCAATTTCACATCGTTGGCGCCGTATGCGGTGATAGTGCCTTCATTTCCATAGGCAAAGATATGATCCCGTTTCGCGGCGCTGAGCGCAGATTTTCCCTGAAAGGCGTCTGATGTATAGGGGATGTGCAAGATATCGAGCAACGTCGGGGCGATATCTGCATGCGTCGTGAGATCATTGATGATGCGCGGTGTGACGCGACCCGGTGCATATATCAACGCCGGAACGGCCAGATTTTCTTCGTAACTATATAACGAGTGGATGTAATTACCCGGATGCTGTTTGAATGCTTCGCTGTGGTCGCCGACGATGACGACGACCGTATTTTGCAGAATACCGCGTTTTTCCAGAGCCCCGATGAATTTCTCCAGCTGTGCATCGAGCAAACGCAGATTATTGACATAACGATCGAGGCGTTCGGAACCCGCAGTAATCTGCCAGTCTTCGCCGTAATCATGGTAAGGATAATGCGGAGCAAAGCTGATATAGACGGAAAAAAACGGCTCGCGGGCTGACAACAGCCGCGCGATAAAGAAGTCGGCCGTTTGTATTTCGTTGCGTGCGTCGTCAGGGTGCGTGCGCTTCTCGGTGAATTTCAGTTTACTGATACCGATGATATCGGTCAAGCCGTTGTTCACCAATAAGGCGGCGGGAAAATACCATTCGGTGGCTGTCGGCGTAACGAGAAATTGCTCCGCCGGAGAAAGGTAGGTATTGACGGTGCGGATGCGTAGCGCCTTATCGAGAGAAAAAAATTCAGGCGAAGCTTCGGGATAAAGCCCCGTAAAGAGCGAAAAGACCGCGCGCGGAGAACTGTTCGAACTTGCATAGTGCCTCGCGAGGTAGAGCGATTGCCCGGTCAGTTTCATCAGAAACGGCATCGGCATACCGGCACCCGGAAGGGTCAGCTTATCGTCAAAGATGTAGCGCGAGCCCGTGCTCTCGAGAATCACGAAAAGAACATTTGTCTCGCTGAGAACCGTACTGCGGACGGGAAGCTTTGCCGCCACGGATTCTGTCGCCGCCGCAGGTTTGCCGGTATTCTGTTGTCCGGGCGTGGGTGTCAGCGCCAGAACCGGCAGGCGTATGACCGCAGGCACAAGCCCGCCTGCTCCGCCTGAATAAAAAAATGCCGATAGCGAGATGAATCCCGCGAAGGCTGCGGTTTGCCATACCCGCGGCAGTGCTATCTTATCATAAATCGCATACATGCTGTGCCGATAACGCAGCGCCAGCGGCGTGAGCAGCGCGAGGGAAATGAATGCCCAATCGCGCAACGAGAACAGCGAAAGCATTGTGGTAACAGGCATTGCTGCCGCACCCTCACGCATCAAAGTTGCATCGAGCGGGCGGCCAAAGGCAGAAACAACGCGTTGATCGATGATCAGGCAAAACGCGTAGAATAGATTACCCAAGGTGGCGAAATAAGCGATGCTGCGCTCAGACCTGCGCGCTACCAGATATAGAGCAACCTTGCGCAGAAAAATTTCACCCGCGCCCGTGACGACGATGAACGCCAGAATATTCAGAATTTCCGTGCGTTCGGAAAATGCCGTGGATACAAGCGCCAGCTTCGAAATGATCCACAACGGCCAGAACACACTCGCTGCTTCGGGAAGCGGCTGCGCGGCGAAAAACCTTTTTCATCCTGATTCGAAACCCGTCACTGCCTTATGGGCCTCGCGCTCGCTTTTGAATCCAGCTGTGATGAAACCGGTGTCGCGCTCGTTGAAAACGGCAGGCGCGTTATTGCCGCCCCGCTCTTCAGCCAGATCGCCTTGCACCGGCCTTACGGCGGCATCGTGCCCGAATATGCGAGCCGGGCTCACCTCGAAAAATTCACCAGCCTGCTCGAACAAATTCAAGCGGAGCATGCGCTGAAACCGGGCGACCTTGACTATGTCGCTGTAACGACACGGCCCGGGCTCATCGGCGCTCTCCTCGTCGGCTACCAGACGGCGCGGGCGGCCGCGCGGTATTTTGGCGCGCCGCTGATCGGCGTCCACCACCTTGAGGCGCATCTCGCGGCGATACGCCTGAATGGCGCAGAACTACCCTACCCGGCTCTGGGGCTTTTGCTCTCCGGCGGCAACTCGGCAATTTACCGCCTGCACGCTCCGGGTGAAATTACCGTCATCGGCGATACGCTCGACGATGCTGCGGGTGAGGCACTCGACAAGGCGGCTCAACTGATAGGCCTCGGCTACCCAGGTGGCCCGCTGATCGAAAAATGTGCCGCACGGTTCTGCGAACGACGGGGGATTTCCCGCGGCAACGAAGCTATGCCCGAAGCGGAAAACATGTTCCCGATGATTCTGAAAAGTCTTCGCCGCGACAAAGTGGAATTCAGCTTCAGCGGCATCAAAACCGCACTCGCGCGTTATGTTGCCGGCCAGCGCCAAGATCTCGACGCAGACGCCGTGGCTTTTTTTTATCAGGAACGCATCGTCGAACACATTGCGCGCAACGTCGCGCATGCGCTCGAGATGCATGCGGGTTTACCGCTGATTGCCGCGGGCGGTGTGCTGGCCAATCAGAGGCTCAGGCAGGCGCTCGAAACCGTCAGCCGCAAGGCCGGTATCAGCCTGCACGTACCCGACTTCGCCTATTGCACTGATAACGCTGCGATGGTAGCTGCCGCGGCGCAACTCTACTTCGAGAATGGCATCGCGTCGCCCTACGTCACTGTGGATGCAAACAACGGCTTTTTGAAGGCATAATGACCACTCGCATCGACAGCAAATTTTCTTCATTTTGCCGAAAGATCGGCTCGCTGACCGGCAGTATTCCGTTTATTTTTTTCGTCAGCGAAAACAACGACGAACTCACGGAATTGCTGCAGGTACTACATACAAAACTCGAGAAAGAATTCGGCGCCTGCGACGAGGTGCACCTCTCGGGTCTCGACAACGAAGCCGCGAGCTGGCATGCTGAAATGATGACCATGCCGATGTTTCCCAGCGGAAGGCTGATTCTAGTCCGCCACGCAGAGGCTCTGCTCAAGCGCATCGAGTCGCAACCGAAAGTTCTGAATAATTACCTGCATGACTTTCCACAAGTGCCGGCATTTACCGTTTCGGTGCTTCAGTTCAAAGAAAAAAAATTATCAAAAAAGCTCGCGCCGCTCGAAGAACTGGCGCACATCTATGAAGAGGCAGCCTCGACTCCCGAAGAACTGACGAATAATCTTGTCGAACGCGCGCAGGCGCTCGGCTACCGCGCCGACCGCGAGGCGCTTGAGCTGCTGGTCGACAAATCGGCGGCGATGAGAAAAATCGTACAGGCGAATTTTGACCGCCTGCTGACATACCGTCTGCATGAAAAAGACATCCGCATTGAAGATGTCGAAGAACTCATCGAATCGAGCGAAAGTAATATGCACTTCAGGTTGCTCGATGAAACCGCACGGCGCAATATCGGCGAATGTTTGCAAATTCTGCAGCTGCACGCGCTCGACGAAGCCGAGCAGCTCATAGCTGCTTTGATCAAGCTGTTCAGTGAGGCGCTGCGGTATCACTACTACCAGAAGAACGGTATGCAACTCGCAGACATCGGCCGCATTATTTCTTCGCGTCCGCTAACGGGTTATCCGCTGAAAAAAAGCGCTGAACGCTGGAATACCCTGGTGCACAAATATTCACCGGGTGGAATCAGGTTGGTCATGGATGCCCTGCTGAGGGCAGATATGCTTTGTAAAGAGACGCGCGACGCCACCGGTCAGCGCGT
>JAEUSA010000217.1 GCA_016788945.1 Leptospiraceae bacterium | reverse complement strand
GTGCCAGTGCTTAAGCGTGCAATCGTGCTGATCTGCAGACCCTCGACTGGTTTTAGCCAAAAACCTGTTCGTGCACGAGCAGATAATGGCTCATAGCCGGCGATGAGGCCGCCATAGCGCATCAAATGCCCATAGGCATTTACCGACCAGCGGTAGGGTTGCGAAAACGCCTGCTCGAAGTCGCTACCGAATTCGATGGGCACAGCAAAATCGAACAGCAGCGCTGCAGCCGCGCGCAAAAATTTTTCTCCCCCCGCAACTTCTAAACGAAAGCTCTCGGCGTTCCAGCCGATCAGACCGGCAGGGGAAAAACTTCCGGGTTCAGCGCGGCGACTCACGGGGGCCTGCTGGTGATAATGCGCACCGAGGCCAAAACGGAATTCGTGGCCCGGAAAACGCACCGGGAGCACCGCGATGCCGAGCGCATTCGTGTTTGTGCGGTCGCTGATAATCTGATCACGACGGGCGAAAACGGCGTAACCGATTTTTCCGCCATTGTCTTCGAGTTCGATGCTGTCGCTCAACGCACGACGGCTCGCATCTGCGTTGGCGGTACCGTGGTTTATTCGCCCATAGAAGGCCATTGCCGCATTTGTCGCCAAAATCAGAGATACAAAAAGAATGCATATGCCTGTACGCATATACTCTCCACACATATTGATGGGGCAAAGCCCTCTATATATTAAATACCAGAAAACGCTGGTTTTTTCTCACTCTCAGTGAAAAAAATGTTGAGCGCGCATGAACAGGGTGCGTGGCGGAGAATAACTGACACAGACCTTATATTCCTTGACGCCGACTTTTGCCGAGGCCTTATGCTTTGTGGTCAAGAAGCTGCGCCTTGAGGTGCCGGCCGAGCGGGTGAAGGAGCCCTTCATTTACCGCATGGTGACCGGTTACAATCTACAGCCCAATATTCTTGAAGCAAATCTCAGCCCTGACCGCGTTGGTTCAATGGTTGTCGAACTGACAGGCAAACCGCAAGATATCGAAAGCGGAATTTTATTTCTGCGTGAGGCTGATATCGACGTGGAAGAGTGCGACTAACTATTCAGATCGCCACGAGGCCGAGTTTTGCTGAAATAAAGCTCACTACGCTCAAGGCCACAAATACGGTGAGACCGATAAACATCCAGACAATCAGGTGGCTCAACCGGTATACGCGGTAATAACCTTCGCTGATATTGAGCAGCGCTCTTGCGCCCGAAAATAACTGCCGGTAATGCCAGATAACCCCGATCAGAACCAATGGTGCGCCGATTACCGGTAGAAAGGCGCCGACCGATAGAAAGCTGAGAACCAGCGACGAAAAAATAGCGACACGCACGCCGCTTTGCGGTGAAAACCTGCCACCGGAGTATTCTGCCGTCTCTTCGGCGATCACACCGATTAAGAAGATATACCCGGCATAGACGGCAATCATACCCGGCAGGTAGACTAACACATGGCGGAGCAACGCGGAGAGTTTGGTATAGTGCAACACCTCGCGCGCGATAAAAATGCCGATAAAAGGCACAAGCAAAGGCAGATGATACTTCTTGAATAAACTCCAGAATGAACCCGTCTCTTCACGGTCGATTTCTTCCCAGCAGGCGGCATCAGCGCGCAGCAGGCGACGCAACCGGTAGCTGATCAGCGGAAAACCGGCGCGGGTTTCGAGGGGTAATCCGCCCACGCGCATACGAAAATCGGGAGAGACTTTGCCTTCGGGCGCAGTTTTGTTCTCCGAGACGGTAAAAAACTGTTTGCCCGACGGCTTTGCTGTCGTAGGTCTTTGTGAGGGCAATTTTTTGGGCGGCTGCGCTGCCATTAGTCTTCCTCGCTGCGCCTGCGTTTCTTCTTTTTCTTTTTTGCCTTACGCGGTTTTTCTTCGTCGATCTGACCGGTTTGGCGTTTGTGGTTGAGTAAAGCATTTGCGCGGTACTCGACACCTTTTTCTTTGTAGAGAATTTCGAGAACGCTGAGGCGCTTCTTCGAAGGCCTGATGGTCAGCGTCATACCCCCGCTTTTTTCATCATATTCGAATTGTTGCGGGGTCGAAAAAACGCGGACGCGAAAGGCTTCGTGATCGAGGCCGGCGGGAAGTTTCAGCTGCAACCGTGTTTCACCTTCAATGACTGCGCCGGGTTCGCCGCCGAAGATACGCAGCGGCAGTGAACGTGCGAGCGTCTTCTGCGCGAAAATCTTTTCGTTGTCGCTCTTCACAATCAGATACCGGCGCAGCAGGTAGGGATGTTCGCCAACTTGGTTGCCGCCGTGAAAGGTCGTGTATGCAGACTGATAACCGACCTCGGGTAAAATTCTCAACGCCGATGAGGTGTAGATGCCGAACGGAAACGCAAGGTGTCTCACATTCGCTCCACCTTTTTCATCGAGCATTTTTTTCGAATCGGCAAACTGCGCACGCTGCTCTGCTTCGGTCATGGTGTTGAGCATCGGGTGCCACATCGTATGGCTTTCAATGGCATGCCCCGCCTTGCGTACGGCCTGAATTTCAGACCAAGTCATCGAACGCTGCTTGCGCGCCATGATGTAAGTAGGATAAATAAAAAGCACGCCTTTGAAACCGTGTTTGTCGAGTATTTTCTGTGCATAGTTGACGAAGTCGTTGTTGCCGTCGTCGAAAGTGATCACAATCGGCCGGCGGCTGTTGGCAAAATCAAGTTTTTTATCGCCGCGCACGTATTGCAGCAGGTCTTGCGGCAGAATTGTATAGAACTTATGATCGGCGAGCCACTGCATCTGCTCGCGAAACTGTTTGACGGTAACTGCGTATGGTGTCGGGCGTTCGCGGTATTGTTCATCTGTCACAATCTGGTGGTAACACAGCACAGGCACACCGATGTCATCACGCCAGTTTGCGGGTATTTCACTGACCGCCGCACCGGCAGCGACCGGTGTCTGTGCAGCTACGGGAGCGATCGGTCGTTCAGCCGTCGCCGACATCAGCGTTTTTACTCCTTCGGATTCATTGCCGCCGTGCTGCGGTGCAGGGGCGGGGGTTTCTGCGCGCTCGGGGGATTTACTCTGAAACCATGCGAGAGTACCGATGACGCCGAACACGAGCACCGTTAAGAAAAGATACGCTCTGAAGCGTGAATACATATGACATAATTACCGCGCTACACAGGTGGGAAAGCAATGATGCACCGCCACGGTTTCCACAGATCCGAGCCGGAGAAGCTCTGCGTTACGGACAACCCTG
>JAEUSA010000083.1 GCA_016788945.1 Leptospiraceae bacterium | reverse complement strand
CTTGCAGGCTCAGAAAAAGAAGTCAGGCATTTTGAAATCCAACTCGACGACACCATAACCTATGAACCCGGCGACGCGCTGGGGGTGATACCCAAAAATAACCCGAAGAAGGTAGAAGAGGTTCTGCGCAGATTCGGCTTTCACGCGGACGAAACGCTCGTAACTGCGCTCAGCGAAACTTACGATCTCAAAAAACTTCCGGAGCGCGCAGAAACGCCCGCGGAACTTATGGCCGCACTGAAGAAGATTCAACCCCGACTCTATTCGATATCTTCGAGCCCCAAAGCACACCCGAACGAAGTTCACCTCACGGTCTCGGTGGTGCGTTATGAATCAGGTGGCGAAAAACACGAAGGGCTTTGCTCCAGTTTTTTAGCCGATCGTGTCGGCGATGCGCCGCTGCCCGTTTATGTGCACAAAAACTCTGCCTTCAGGCTTCCCGGTGACGGGGATAAACCCGTGATTATGGTCGGCCCCGGCACGGGCATTGCCCCGTTTCGCGCCTTTCTCGAAGAGCGCCGCGCAACTGGTGCCCGCGGTCAGAACGTTCTTTTTTTCGGCGAGCAGCGCGCGGCGAGCGATTTTTATTACCGCGATGAGCTTGAGGCGATGGTGAAAGACAACTTTCTCACTTTGTACACGGCGTTCTCGCGCGACCAGCAGGCAAAGATTTATGTGCAGCACCGCATGCTCGAGAACGCGCAACAGGTCTACGCGCTGCTCGAAGAGGGCGCTTTTTTTTACGTGTGCGGTGATGCCGCGCGTATGGCCAAAGACGTCGACCTCGCGCTGCACCAGATCATCGAACGCTCGGCGGGCAAAAGTTTTGACGAGGCAAAAGAATATATCGCTCGATTGCGCAGCCAAAAGCGCTACCTGCGCGACGTTTACTGATCTCGCCGGGACCTGGGCATAGCCTGCCACGACACCGGCGACGACGGTCGCTATACTATTTATATCATCATCTCGCGTGAATGGTGGGATGACGGAGCGTGGGACATGCGCATAGAGGAGTGAAAATGAATGCGTTACTGCAATCGCCAATCAGGGTGTGCGTTCCGACCGATGGAAATAGGCTCTACGTCACCACACCCGGCGGAAGTTTGTGCGGCTCGGGGGCGGTACAAACATTCTTTTCACCCTTTTTCTTGCAGGTATGGTGGCGCTGGCATTCATCCGAAGTCTTACACTCGTCACCGGGATTTTTCTTTTTGGGGTCGGGCGGTTCGGGCGGCCCCTCGTCGGCCATGATTGCTGCCCCACGCTGTTTCGCATGGGTTGTGCCGGCTGAAGCGACCACAGCAACTATCATCAAAATAATCAAAAGGGGGCGTCTCATGCGTTGACTCCTTTATGCTATACCACCTTTAGACGCCACACAGGGATAAAGGGTCAATATTTTTGAGGATTCCCAAAAAACACTCGCAGACCAAACTGCGCGATGCTTCATGGCACGGAGTTTGCTTATGAAGCATATGCTAACTGTCGCCACGGAACAAGAAGCGGGTATACGCCTGACGAGCACGATGCTCGCCGATGGAAACTATAAACTGCAGTTTGTGTTTCCCACCGACGCAAGCGGCATTTTGTACAAGGTGACAACGGTGCTCTTCGCATACGGCTGGGATATTCTCAGCGCCTATTCGCGGCCGAATGAAGACGCAGAAGTAGAAGATATTTTTATCGTTACCTCGACACGCCATGAAGCACTGAGTAAATCAGCTTGCGAGAAGGTACTCGGCGACGTCAAAAGACTGATTGGTGGCGAAATGGCGCCCGATGATTTTATTGCGCAGTTTCCGGAAAAGATACAGCAGATCAAAAATGCGCGGACGATAAAGTCCGATTTCGTACTCGAAGCCGACGCCAAACACCATTGCTCGCGGCTGATCGTCGAGCGTCCCGACAGACCGGGTGTGTTGATGCAGATTACACAGGTGCTCTACACGCTGAATCTGGACATCATTAACTTTTCTGCCGAAGCCGTTGTGCAGGGCGTGCGCGACGTGTTTCTCATCAACCATGCCGACGGCACCGAAATCAGCGAAAAAGACCGACAGTTTCTTTCTGATCTGTTGAATCAGAAACTGACATTCTAACTGGGTTTGAAGACCGCAAACTCGATGCCGTGCGGGTCGAGCATGACGCAGAAGCGGCCTTCGGCGATGTCTGTTGGTGGCACCTGAATTTTGCCGCCGCTTTTGGCAGCCTGTTGCGCCGCCGCATCGACATCCTTCACATAAAAAAAGGCCATCCAGCGCGGGCCGCGATCTTCGATCATCTCACTGACATGCGCTATGTCGGTCTTGCCTGAGCTCAGAATCATCATCGACTGCTCACCCATCGGCACCAGTTTACTCGACAGCCTCAGCACCTCGCGGTAGAAACGTGCCGACGCCTGCTGGTCGGGCGTGTTGAGCCCCATCCAGATGACACTGCCTTCGGGGGGCATGGCCGGTGCGGTTTTACTCGCAACAGGTTTGGCGGATTTCTTTTTGGGTGCAGCTTTTTTTGCCGGTTTCTTAGCGGCTTTTTTGACCGGCTTGCGGGAGGCCGGTCGTGCGGGTTTCTTCTTTTTTGCCATGCCTGATTTTTTACCTTCGCGCAGCCGCGTCAATAATTCTGTTATGGAGCTGCGCGGGCTATCATAAGAGGGGTAGCGCCTGCGGAACCATTTTCTGCACACGTTCGCAATCAAGACCGATGGGCGAATATTCGCAGAGTCGAATATGGTGGGGCAATTTCGCTACAAACGCCCGCATATTTTCCCGCGCCGTTAACAGCTCGAAACTCGTGCGCAGCGCATGCCCCGCTTTCGAAAGAAACGCCGCGGTCTTTTTGTACGCCATTTCGAGCTGCCACATTTCGCGGCTCAGCAGACGGTCAAAACGCGGTGCATGCGGTTCGATAAACCGTGCATAGACCTGATTGTCGATATAACAGAAATCCGCACCGATAAGGTGTATTTCTCCCTCGGCAGAAATCGCCGACGCCGCATAAGATAACATTGTACCAAGCACCGTGCCGGGTGAATATAGCGCCGGTTCACTGCCCTCTTCGCCTGCGAGCCTGAACCGGCTGATTCGTGTATCTTTGGTTAACCGCAGGTTGCGCGGCGGCGCATTGCGGTAAGCGGCAACGTCGAACCGGCAGGCGCTGCCGATGCGTCTGAGATAACTGTGCCGGCGCGCTTCGACAGTGAATACCGTTGCGTTACGCGGCTTGACCGACCCCAGCACAGCTGCGGCGACCGAATCGCTGATCAGAAAATGTGCACCTCGCGCATCTAAATCCGCCAATTCATGCAGGCAGAAATTGAGCGAAGGCCCTGCGCCGATAACGGCGAAAAGCTCAGACACTCACTTCAAAATCGCGCAACGCGTTATTGAGCGAAGTCTTGAGGTCGGTCGATTCTTTGCGCTGGCCGATAATCAGCGCACAGGGCACCTGGTATTCGCCGCCGGGAAATTTTTTCGCGTAAGACCCGGGAATCACCACCGAATTCTTCGGCACAAAACTTTTGTACGTCTGTGTCTGCGATTGCGACACGTCGATGATCTTCGTCGATGCCGTGAGGATTACCCCCGAACCTAACACGGCTCCCGTGCTTACATGCACACCTTCGACGACCACGCAGCGGCTGCCGAGAAATGCATGGTCTTCAATAATAACCGGCAGACCCTGCGGCGGTTCAAGCACACCGCCGATGCCGACACCGCCCGAGAGGTGCACGTGCTGGCCGATCTGCGCGCAACTGCCGACGGTCGCCCAGGTATCAACCATGGTACCGCCGCCGACGTAGGCTCCGATATTCACATAAGACGGCATCATGATCGCACCGGGTTCGAGAAAGCTGCCGTAGCGCGCCACGGCCGGCGGCACGACGCGCACCTTCTGCGCTGCGTAATTTTTTTTGGTCGGTATTTTATCCCAGTACTCGATATCACCCGAGTGCGAGGTCTGCATGCCCTGCATCGGAAAATACATGAGGATTGCCTTCTTTACCCAGGCATTTACCTGCCAGGCATCGCCTTTTTTTTCAGCTACACGCAGCTCGCCGCGGTCGAGTTGGTCGATAATTGCAAATACCGCACGGCGCACTTCAGCATCGTCAAGCACCGCCGGGTTATTGGCCTTTTCTTCGTATTTTTTTTCTATGAAATCGGGCAGTTGGGTTTTGTCCATAGAAGAGATTAAAAACCCGAGTCAGGCGGAAAAGAGATTATACGTGCTGAGATAGGCCCAAGCTACGCTACCGCCCAGTTCTCCGAGAGCCGCTCAGCCTGCTCAAGCACAGTTTCCACAGCTTTCTCTTGCTTATCGGGCGGATAGCCACTGCTCCGCAGAATCCGCTTTACTATCGTGCGCAACTTAGCCCGAACATTCTCGCGAACGGTCCAGTCGATAGAGACGTTCGCTTTGATAGACTTAACCAGTTCGCGGGCGATCTCGCCTAAGACCTTGTCGCCAAGCACTTTGACAGCGGAATCATTCACTTCGAGTGCATCATAAAAGGCCATCTCATCTTCATTCAGCCCCAAAGCTTCGCCTCGGGCATGGGCTTCGCGGACTTCTTTAGCTATCTTGATGAGTTCTTCGATAACCGCAACCGTCTCGATAGCCCGATTCTTGTATTTTTGGATAGCATCTTCGAGCATCTTGGAGAATGAACGGGATTCGACGACGTTGCGCTTGCTGCGGGTTTTGATCTCATCGTTCAGCAGGCGGCGCAGTAGCTCAACTGCCAGGTTCTTCTGCTTCATGCCCTGTATTTCAAGCAAGAATTCATCAGACAGAATGCTGACCTCGGGTTTCTTGAGACCCGCAGCTTTGAATACGTCTATGACTTCATCAGACACCAATGCACGGGAAATGATTTGCTGAATCGCACGGTTCATCTCTTCTTCAGTGC
>JAEUSA010000073.1 GCA_016788945.1 Leptospiraceae bacterium | reverse complement strand
CAAACTCATGCCCTTTGTTGTCGCGATAAGAAACGCGCGAGTAGACATGATCAGCCCCGCGATAAAATGCGGAGTGATTTTCAGAATAGACAAATGCCCCCGTTCTGAGATCGTATGCATTGCCGCGAAAACGGACAATGTTTTCGGCCGCGCCCAAGGCACCGGTGAGCAGAACTGAACAGAAAACAACGGCAAACCCGCTGAGATATTTATACCACATCAAGGTAGGGCTTTTTCGCCGCATTAAAATCGCCGTTAAGCCGCGAGTTGGCCCGCGAAAAAACCACCTGAACGTCGCTGATCGCACGCTCGGCAAAACCCGCTTCGCAGAAGCAAAGGTAATAGATCCATTTGCGCATAAATTTCTCATCATAGCCCATTTTTCCGATTGTGGAAAGATGTTGTTCGACATTCTGCCTCCACATTCTCAGCGTTGTAGCGTAGTGCTGGCCGATAGTTTCCAGATCGGTGACCACGAGATCAGAAGTGCGGTGGATAGATTTCAGCACCTCGAGATTCGACAACAGGCATGAGCCTGGAAAGATATAGATCTGCGTAAAATCTGTATTGCGCAAATATTGTTCGAAACGCGATTCGGGAAAAGTGATATACTGCAACAGCATCAGACCGTCAGGTTTGAGCAGGCGCGCACAGGCGCTGAAATAGGTATCGAAGTAGCGAAAGCCGATGGCTTCAGCCATCTCAATCGAAACAATTTTGTCGAACGAACCTTCGAGGGTACGGTAGTCACGCAGTTGCACATCGATCTTGGCGCCAAGCTTTTCTTTGCGGATCTTCTCTTTAGCATAAAGATATTGTTGCTCTGAGATCGTAACAGTGGTTATTTTGCAGCCGTAGTGTTTTGCGGCATACGCAGCAAAACCGCCCCAGCCTGTACCGATTTCGAGTAAATGGTCTGATTCTTTAAGCTGCAGCTTGCGGCAGATAAGATCAAATTTGCGTTCTTGCGCCGTATCGAGCGATTCTTTGGGCGATGCGAAGACGGCGCTCGAATATGCCATGCTGCGGCCCAGCATGATCTCATAGAACGGATTGCCGATGTCATAATGTTCGGCGATGTTGCGCCGGCTGATGCGGCGTGTATTGGGTCTCAGAAAGTGGCGCAGGCGGTTCACAAAACCGAGCACGTTGAGAAAGTAGCCTGTCGCTCCTGATCCGGAAAACCCCGGCAGAAAGCGGGCGTTATGCGCAAACCAGCGCAGAGAAGTATTCAAATCGCGGCTATTCCAAAATTTTTCCACATAGGCTTCGCCAAAGCCGATTTCGCCGTAAAGCACGCAGTGCTTATAGAAGTAGGGATCAACAATTTCCATAGTCGCGGCATAGCCCGGTTCGCTACCACGGATTTCATAACTGGCACCGCCGGCATAAGTCTCGTGAATCTGTAGGGTGCCGTAGCGCACTTTGGACAACCCATAGCGGAATAGTTGCCGATAGAATTTCACGCCTGCCTCCTCAGCGTCTTATGCACCACCGCGGCGTCGGCGCCAGCCTTCGGATAATGCGGCACACCGTTAAAAAATAATTTCAGTGCATACCAGTGAATCAATGCAATAACCCGCAATGTGTGTAACGGATATTTCAGGAACATGAGTAAAAGCATACGGTCGCTGAGCTCTCGACGCCGGCCACCCATCTCGGCTGCCAGCTCTTTCCCTTTCGCACTGAGTGTATGTATGCCGATCGAGAGCGACTCCGCCGGCGCGGCGATGCGCATCGAAAAATTTACCAGGGGAGAGATAAAGGGAGAAACATAAAAATCCTTTTTATGGACCGCCGCTTTGCCTTCACGAGATGCGGGCAGCACAAAATGTTTCTGCTCACCAAAGGTATTATTGACTTCGGCGATCGTCGCGACATGCATGCCGTCGCGATAGAAAAAAAAGAAACTGACGGGATTAAAAACGTAGCCCAGCACCGCCGCATTGGCGAGCAAAAAAACCCGGTCGGCAGATATGCCGCTGAGCTCCGCCAACGCACCTAAGGCAACGGCTGCCGCTGGCCGTGTTCGATCGGCAATGAGCGAAAAATCACGGCGCCTCAGGTTATGCAGGCGCGCCTGATCAAAGCCCAACAAGCGCAGTACTCGCTGATCGGCTGCATCGAACCGCGCCACATCGGCAAACAGCATATAACCGCGCGTCCGGAAAAACTGCGAAACCGGTTGTTTACGCTCGTGCGTGATCAACACCTCGTAGACTCCTTCGGTCAAACCAGCCTCCGGGCAATCGCCTCTGCTGCCTGCACAGCCGACAAGTATGCATCTTCATGAAAGCCGTAGCGGAAATAACTACCGCTGAAAAATATCTTGCCTTTCTCATTCAACCCCGGCAGGCTTTCCTGCGCGCGTTCGGTGGCCTCGTCAAACAATGGGTGCTCATAGTGCCAAGTGCCGTGAATTTTGTTCTCCGCGATGGGACTGATTTCGTTCAGCGAAACGAAATACGGTGTTTCACCACCGATATTTTGCAACAGGTTCATGTAATATACTACCGTCGATTTCGCCTGCCCGCCTACGGCGGTAGCCGACTTAAAATTCCATGCCGACCACGTACGCCTGATCGGTGGCATCACTGAAGTATCGCTGTGCAGAACGGCGACATTCTTCTCGTAACGAAAATGCGAAAGTAAACGGCGCTGATCTTCGTCCGGTGCAGCAAGCATGCCGAGAGCTTGGTCTGCGTGCGCAGCGATCAGGCAGGCGTCGAACTTGAGTTGCTCACCGCGCACATTCAGCGTAACCCCATCTTCGGTTTCACGTACCGATTGCACGGGACTTGTGAGGCGAATTTCTCCTGTGAACCCCGAGAGGATTTTTTTTGCATAGGTTCTGCTGCCACCGACGACGTATTTCCATTGCAGGCCCTTGTACAGACTCAAGAACCCGTGATTGACGAAAAACCGCGCAAACGTGCGAGCCGGAAAATCAAGCATCTGCTCAGGCGGCGTAGACCAAACGGCGGCGGTCATCGGCACAATATAATTCTGCGCAAAATAGTCACTGAAGCCGTTTCTTTTCAAGTAGTCGCCGAATGAACCGCTGACACGCCCCGTTTCTAAATCGCGCGGCAAAAGCTCATTAAAGCGGTTGGCTTCTAATAAAAAGCGGATGTAACGCGGCGAAAAAATATTTTTGCGTTGCGCAAACAGGCCACCGAGCCCCTGCGAACACCATTGCAGACCTGTCGCTGTATTAAACTGCGAAAATGACATGTTGCTGTTGGCATATTCTACACCTAAATCACGAAACAGATTCAGCAGGTTCGGGTAGGTATGCTCGTTAAAGACAATGAAACCGGTATCTACGGGCTGCAGCCCGCCACCCGCGAGCGGTACATCGACCGTATGCGTATGCCCACCCGCATAGTCGCCTGCTTCAAAGACAGTGATCTCAAACTTATTCCTGAGCAACCACGCGGCACCGAGCCCCGCTACACCGCTGCCGACGATCGCCAGTTTCTTCACGAGGCCACCTTGGCTCCACAGCCGCCAATTTTTACTTTTATCCGCGGATATTTCTTGTGGACCGCTGAAACAAACCGGTCAATCTCGGCGCGCGCCTTGGGTATCGTCGCCGAGACATGCAGTTCTTCGTAATCGCCGTGACTGAGTTCTTCGAACAGTTTTTCCATCGGTAACGCACCGGAGAATTTGCCGCCATGCCCTGAATCAGTCATCAGCACGAAATGCATCATCGCCCCGAGTTCGTGCTCGTCGCCCGGAAAAGCCACGAACAGGCGCTCACCTGCCTGGCGACGATTGAGCTTCGTTGCCAGTTGCGACAGATAGCCCATCATCCAGCGCGAATAGGCGTGTTCGGTGCCCACCGTGATGAAACCTGATTCCCAAGCTTTGCCAATCAGAATCGTGAGCGGCCAAACCTTCTTGCGAATCAGATGCTCGCATCCATTCACGCTCATAAGCTTGTCAAATTCGTTACCTAACTCGCTGAATCGGCCCTCGATAATTGCCTCGAGCATACGCAATTCTTCGTTATCATAATCTGTTTTGGGCGCCAGCTCGAGCAGCTTATCGCGTCCCTCTTGCATAACGACCGACAGCTTTTTCCCCTGATCGAGCAGCCGCCGTATGCTGAGCACCACGCGGTAGTCGTCAGATGTATAATAAAGATATCCGTTATCGCCACGCTCGGGCAACAGTATGTCGTAGCGCTCACGCCACTTGCGAATATTCGCCGCCGGTACCTGCGTGAGTTCGCTGAGTCTTTTTGCCGTCAGCCTCATAATTTCTCAAACCTGTAATGGCACACGTTCCACTCCTCGCCGCGGCGGGTACGGAATAGTTCTGAAACGGCGAGAAAGAAGATCCGCCAGTAGTTCATCCACCGCACCGCATGCTGCGCGCCATAAACGCCGGCGAATATCTCTCGTATTTCTTTTTTGTGCGCGTCAAAATTTTTCAGCCAATGTTCTGCCGTCAGGTGATAATGCGTCCCCGAAAAGGTACGCAATTCAGACAGACGAAAGCCGCCGGCAAAATAGGCGAACAGGTGGTTTGACGGCATAATGCCACCGGAAAAAAAGTACCGCGACATCCAGTCGTCGGCACCTTTGTCTTCAAACAGATAAGGGAACATGCGGTGCGTGAAGATGTGGATGAATAGTTTACCCGAGGGCTTTAGCCAGCTGCGTATGCGCGCAAACAGCGCGTCATAGTTACGCATATGCTCAAACATTTCAACCGACACCACCCGGTCAAACCTACCCTTAGGCCTGAAGACGTTGACGTCGGCCGTCACAATGGTCAGGTTACGGATGCCACGGCTTTTGGCCTGGGCATCGATATAACTTTTCTGGCTTTTCGAATTGGAAACCGCGGTAATCTTCGAGCGCGGAAATCGCTCCGCCATAAATAAAGACAGCGCCCCCCAGCCGCAGCCGAGTTCGAGGATATTCTGCCCGTCAGCAAGTTCAGCCATGGCAACACTCTCTTCAAGCATCAGCTTTTCGGCCTCGCTGAGACTCTCTTTGCCTGTCGGAAAATAGCAACTGGAATATTTTCGGTGCTCGCCTAAGACCAGCGCAAAAAAAGCCGCCGGAATTTCATAGTGTTGCTCATTCGCCTTGTCTGTCATCACGGCGATAGCCGAATCGCGCAGCTTTTGCACGATCTGCATGGTCTTCGCCTGCGCTAACTCAATCGTATCGGCACCGATCTCTTTCAACCGGCGCCGGTTCAGCATGCGTATGCCGCGGCGGATGATAAAATCCGGCAGCACACCTTTGGCCAACAGCGAATCCAACATTGTCTAAAGATTATACACAACATTGGACAATTCGCCCAAAAAAATTTATTTGAGGGGGGTCGCACTCAGGCCATTGAGGATACGGTCAATTTCATAGGTAATTTCTTTAATGCGGGTGGAATGACGGTTCGAAAGAAGAATAATGACTTCCTGCTTTTTGGGATCAATCCAGTTCATGGCATGGTAACCGTTGAAATTACCATCGTGGAATATGATGGGCCGTTGACGAAAGGTATACCAACCCTGTGCATATTCGGCGTCGCGCTGGTCAACGTGCGCTACCGGCCGTTGCATCACGGCAAAAGTTTTTTTCCCCACCAGCCGACCGGAGAGCAGAGACTGGTCAAAGCGCAACAGGTCGGCCGTGGTCGCATAAACTCCCCCGGCTCCTTTGGTCAGGTAGGGGTAGCGGAATTCATTGCCGGTTGCATCTGTCGCCGCGAGCACCAGTTTTGCCTCGTCGCTGAACTCTGTGCGAAACAACGATTGGGCCATATCTGCGGGAGCAAAAATCTGCGCCCTGATAAGCTCTTCGAAGGGTTTCTCGGCCGCGCGCGCAGCAATTTCGGCAAGCAACACGTAATTTGAGTTCGCGTAATGGAATTTTTTCCCCGGCGGAAACAGCCGCTTTTTCTGGAGCGTGAGAGCTTCAATCGCCTCGGCATTCGTCAGCCCGGGCGTTGCCGTGCGCAGTCGATAATAGTCGTCAAGACCCGAGGTATGCGACAACAAGTGCCGCACCTTTACCCCGCGCAACAAATGCTTTAACTGTGGAAAATATGCCGCGACATCGGTTTCGTAACGCAGCTTCTTTTGCTCAACCAGCTGCGCTATCGCGACGGCCGTCAGTGGCTTGGCTGAAGAAGCAATGTACGAGCGTTCGCTTTCTGAAGCAATGCCATATGCCTTATGAAACAAAATTTCGCCGCGCCGGCAGACGAGAGCCGTGCCGGTGAAGGCGC
Source organism: Leptospiraceae bacterium (assembly GCA_016788945.1). Lineage (GTDB taxonomy): Bacteria > Spirochaetota > Leptospiria > Turneriellales > Turneriellaceae > Turneriella. The sequence continues at coordinate 111 of JAEUSA010000073.1, read as the reverse complement.
CCGCACGATGGTAGTTCTCGAGCAGATGGGCGAGGCGCACGGGCACTTCGCTACCGTCGTACTCGCGCTTGAGGCCGAGATCGGCGACTGAAGCCATGAGTGGTTGCATAA
>JAEUSA010000409.1 GCA_016788945.1 Leptospiraceae bacterium | reverse complement strand
AACGAACTGAGCCTCGAGGCCGCAGCGGATCACATTCTGCGCGCAATTCGCAGCGAAACGCCCGAATATCGCTTTCCGGCGGGCATGGCTCTGGCGACGCGTGTCGGGCGTATCGCGCCGCTGTGGCTCAAAACGAAAATTTTACTTGGTGCAGCGCCCAAGCAGTACTAAAGAAGCTCTATCCCTTTCGCTTGGTCAATGAAGCGCCGGAAAATAAACGCGAGCCGCTGGCGTTCTAACGGCCGACGAGTTTTGCCGGTATCATCGCAAATTCGAGGTCGCAGCGGCAGGTAATTTTGCCGTCGACCGACGCTTCACCGTGCGCCGATACGCGGCGCGGGTTGCCTTTGGCGTCTTTTTCGACATGGGTGATCGTGGCAGTGAGCGTCAAAGTATCGCCGGGGACAACCGGTGACTCAAAAGTACAGTTATTGACCTTGGAGAATACGCCCATCTTATCTTTCTGTGCCTCGGCGGCTTCGGGGTCCCACAGCGGGCCATAGAGGCCTGCAGTCTGCGCGAGCGCCTCGACTTGCAGGACGCCGGGCATTATCGGTATATCGGGAAAATGCCCGTTGAAGAACGGTTCATTGGCAGTGACATTCTTAATCGCGACAATCTTATTTTCCGCAAGTTCGATCACGCGATCGACTAAGAGAAATGGATAGCGGTGGGGTAAAATCTCGCGGATTTTATTCTGTTTAACGGGTGTTTTGACGGGCATAGTGTTGCTCCTTCAACCATGGTGGGGATTACCCAACGCAGGCTGTTTTTGCCGCCGTCCTTAAGCCGGGCGGCCCGTCGTAAACAAAAAAGTGAATATATGTTCAGTTTTCCGGGGCGGAAGGTCTTCTGCGCCTGCGACGGAAAAAGGCGTTTACGCATCGCAGGCTGTTCACGAGAGCAGTGTTGGGTCTCAATACCCTACGTGATATGCCGATCAATGACCCTTGGATCTTTTGCTTTGCCATCGTGGGCGCTCACCATTCGATGAGCTTATTGGGAAATGTATTTCTTGCCGTCGTTTACCGTTATGACTTATTTCCCAACCGTCGGCTATATAAAGAAAGAAATATTCCGCCGCGGGCGCTCACCTCGGGTGCCCTGCGAGATCTCTTGATTGCATCACTGGTGACGCAGCCGTTGGCAACTTGGTTTCTGCTCTATCCGGTATGCGTCTGGCGTGGCATGCAGTATTTTCCTCCGGTGCCGAATCCGTGGTGGGCTGCGCTCTATGTCGCCGTTGCGGTTGTGGTTGCCTTCTTTTTGAATGACACGTTCAACTATTGGACGCATCGTATGCTACACCACCGCTGGTTTTATAAGAGTATCCACAAGAAACACCATCTGTTCACGACCGATTGCGTCGGTTTGACGAGTGAGTATAACCATCCGGTCGAGCAGGTCATTTCCACGCTGTGCACGCTGGTGCCCATTGTGATGCTCGGGCTTGACCTTGTATCGGCATCCGTGTTTCTTTTTTTTCGCACCTGGGAGGTGCTCGACGAGCATTGCGGCTACCGTTTTCCCTCACCGTTCGGCGGCGAACACTCTCGGCGTCATGATTTTCATCATGCGCGCTCAGGCATGAACAACCTTGGTATGTTTCGTTTTTGGGATTGGCTGATGGGAACAAATAAGAATTACAAAGCCTATCTGCAGAAGCTGCAGGCTAAAGCGGCTGATTGACTGGTGATTAACGGATAATTTCAACCGCTTCGCGGTGGCAATCCACCGGTTTACCGTCTTTCTGCATGCACTCGGGGGCAATGTAGCGGTAACGAACGCGGTACTTTTTGTTCTTTTGCGGCGGTATGCGTGATGCGAGATTCGGCTTAAAAGTCGTCGTCTTCGTTTCACCCGCGCTTAAGTGCGTGCCACAGTCTTTAACCGCCTCGACCTTGAAGGTGGCCTTGTCTTCATGGAATGATATCAAGGTAATGTCGGCTTCGCATTCGAAATAGTATGAAGCACTGACAGAACCCGCTGCGAGCGCCGCGATGAGCCACGTACACACCGCCTTCACGCAAACACCATCCTTTGCATATCTTCATAGCTGAGCTCAGGCGAACTGTCGGCAAAAGCCACAGCGTCCTCTACCGTCGCGGCAATATCGGTTTCCATCTTGTCGAACTCCGCCTGCGGAATGCCGCTGTCGATCAATCTCTGCCGCGTCGTATCGAGCGGATCTTTTTCTTTCATCTCTTCGAGCTCACCCGCAGGGCGGTATTTGGCGGGATCAGACATACTGTGCCCGCGGAAACGGTAAGTTATCATTTCAATCAGCGTCGGCCCCTGACCCGAGCGGGCGCGGGCAACGGCTTCGCTCACTGTCTGGTATACGAGCTCAACGTCGAGCGCATCAATACGCGAAGACGCCATGTTAAACGCCCTCGCTTTTGCCGTCAGGTCGCGTGAAGGTTGCGCCCGGTAGAGCGGAGTTCCCATTGCGTAGAGGTTATTTTCTATGATGAAGACGGCTGGCAGGTTCCACAAAGAAGCATAAGTCAGGCCCTCATAAAATCCGCCGATATTCGTACCGCCTTCGCCGATGAAGCACAGCGTGACACCGTGGTCGCCCCGGTATTTTGAGGCGAATGCATGGCCGCTGGCGACGGCGACATGACCGCCGACAATACCGTGGCCGCCCATAAAATTGAGTTCGCGCGAGAACAGGTGCATCGAGCCGCCGAGCCCCTTCGAGCAACCCGTTGCCTTACCAAAAAGTTCGGCCATGACTGCGCGCGGTGACATACCGCGCGCGAGCGCGTGACCGTGTTCCCGGTATGTACAGATCACATAATCGCGCGCTTCGAGATTCTCAATCGCTCCGACGGCTACCGGTTCTTCACCGATGTAGAGATGGCAGAAACCGCGAATTTTTCCCGAGGCATAGGCTTTTGCCGTCGCCTCTTCAAAGCGGCGGATGAGCAGCATTTTTTCATACATCCGCTTGAGCCGCGCGAGTTTTTCACTCATGGGCAAGCAGAGAGGTTCGGTTTTGCTCTGTCAACCGCAATCGGTCTGTGAGCTGCGTACCCGTAACCCCATCAGGCATTTGCTTGGCAGCATGATATGCTGTGTGCCGGTGGATCATGCTCCGCGGTTTATTTCGCCCCTATAGTCTGCTGCCGGCTGCGCTTTGTGTTGCGCTGCTGCACTGCAGCACGCCCGGCGAGATCATGCGTACTGAACACCGCGATTTCTGGAACGAGGTGTTCGGTGAATGGCAGATTTTACCAGAAGGCAAAAGCGAGCCGCTAACCATATCTTTTGGTGAGAACCTCACCGTACAAGATCCGGCGAATTTTATCTGCGGCCAGAATGCGTCGCCGAATTACTGGACGGGGCAGACCCCCGAAGAGACGGTATTTACTGCCAGTCAGGCGCACCGCAGTGGTTCGGGCAAGGGCAGCGCCAGCGTGATGAAAATGGCTTTCAAACGCGGGCAGTTTATGGTCGTCTGCAATGCGCCGCAGATGCGCTATCAGGATCATATTATTTTTTATGGTCTCAGTGCCGCCGATGCGCACATGAAGCCGCTGCCAAAATCTGCGGGTGCTTATCGCTATGCCGTGGTAAAAGAAGAAGACGGCACGCTGCGGCGCTTCGCCTACAAAAAGTAGACGCAGCAGCATAAATACTCCAAATCGATTGTTGCCCTGTCTCGCTGACTGATTCGCCCCTATGTCAGTGAACGATTTTGCCGGCGAGCACGCGCTGGTGACCGGTGGGGCGGGCTTTTTGGGCGCACATCTGGTGCGCGAACTGCTCGCGCGCGGGTCGAAGGTAACCGTTTGGGATAACCTGCACACCGGCCGCGAGAAAAATCTTGCGGCGATACGCACAAAAATCAGCTTCAGCGAGAAAGACATCCGCACCGTCGAGGCGAAATCGGTCGCTGAAAAGTTTTCGGTGATTTTTAATCTTGCTTGCCCTGCCTCGCCTCCGCATTACCAGAAAGATCCCGTCTACACGTGGGAGACGTCGGTGCTCGGCATTCGCAACATGCTGCAGCTTGCCGAACTACAGGGGGCAAGGCTTTTACATGCCTCGACTTCAGAAATATACGGCGACCCGCATGTGCACCCGCAGGGTGAAAGTTACTGGGGCAATGTCAACACTGTCGGTGTGCGCAGCTGCTACGATGAGGGCAAGCGTGCAGCGGAAACCCTATGCGCCGACTACACACGTTTTAAGGGTGTGGATGCGAGACTGTTCAGAATTTTCAATACATACGGAGAATTCATGCATCCCGACGATGGTAGGGTAATCTCGAATTTCTGTGTCGCCGCGGCAAAAGGCACACCTGTGCCCATCTACGGTGATGGTTCGCAGACGCGCTCGTTCTGTTATGCGTCTGATCTGATTGCCGGTATTCTGGCGCTGGCTAGGTTGCCGCGTGAGCGCTATGACGGGCCGATTAACTTGGGTAATCCTGGTGAGTTTACGATTCGTGAACTGGTCACGGTGCTCGAACGTATCACAGGTAAAAAGCTCAGCACACAAAACCATCCGCTACCGCTCGACGACCCGAAAATGCGGCGCCCTATCATCGAACGCGCGGAACGCATTCTCGGCTGGCAACCGAAAGTGCAACTCGAAGAGGGCCTCAGGCGTACGTATGATTATTTTGCCGCTGAGATAGGGAGTCTTGCATGACGGCGAAAGCCCAACGCGCGCAACCCTGGGACAAATATTCGGTGACGGTAGAAACCGTTGTGCGCTGGCGCGATCTCGATGCCTACAACCATGTGAATAACAGCGTCTATCTCAACTATTTCGAAGAAGGACGCATGGCGTATTATTACCGCATCGCCGAACTGGCGGGTGTGTCACCCGAAAATAAAGAAATCTTTGATGGTTTCGCGACCGTGCTGGCGAAAACCGATGTGGAATTCAAGGGGCAGGGCAGGTTGCACGAAACTCTCGTGATCGGCATACGCTATACCGCGATCCGCAAGATTTTTCTCGATGCAGAATACGGCATATTCAACAAGTCAGATGGGCAGCTTTTGGCGCGTGGCCATTCCACTCAGGTTTCGGTCGAGAAAGAGGCCATGAGACCCATGCGCGTGCATCCAGATTTTATCCGCTATGCGCAGCAGATCGAAGGCGATGCTCTGACCGTCGTGGCATGAGTCTTCTGCGACGCGTGTTTTCCGGCAAAAACATGGCGATGCCCCGTATCGTGATATTGATTTCCGGGCAGGGCAGTAACATGCGCGCGATTCTCAGCAAAATACGGCAGCGTAAGCTGGCGGCAGAGTGCGTACTCGTTCTGAGCGACCGTGAGGCGACGGGCCTTGCGCTGGCACGCACTTTTGGTGTAAAAGCAGAGTTGTTTGCCAAGCACAAAGATGAATCGCGTGAAGCTTTTGACACGCGCCTCGCTGCGCGCATCCATAAAGAAAATCCCGCGTTGGTGGTGTGCGCGGGGTATCTCAAAATAATCACGCGACCACTGCTGACGGCTTTTCCGCGGCGCATTTTGAACATACACCCATCCCTGTTGCCTGCATTCCCCGGGCTTAAGGCTCAACAACAGGCTCTTGACTATGGGGTGAAAATAACCGGCTGTACGATCCACCTTGTCGACGAAGGTGTCGATACCGGTAGAATTCTCGCGCAGTCGCCCGTCGCGGTCAAGAAAGGCGACAGCGTCGCCGCTCTCAGCCGCCGCATACTAGCAGCTGAACACGACCTTTACTGGCGCACCATCGCCGGTTATCTGAAAACGCTGAAAGTTTAGCGCCGCTTTTTTTTCTTCACCGGCGGGCGAACGCGGCGTGCACCTTTGGTTTTGACGGCCGCAGCTTTTTTTGCCTGCACCTCAATGATCGGATTACCCTTTTCATCGCGGCGTACCACCGGTTTAGGATCTTTCGCTTCTTCTGCTGCGATGAGTTCCGTGATGCATTCGATGCCCGCCGGCCCCATGAACAGGTTGCAGTGGCCGACCTGTGCGAGTTTAACGTCGTCGAAACGCCCGGGAATATTCAGAAAACGAAGAAAATTGACTTCATCAAAGCGCGCAAACACCGCCTGAACACTCGAGAGGGTGCGGTATTTGGCGGCAGTTTCGCGAATGAATGGTGACAGTGGATTCATCTGCAATGTCGCAAAAGTAAAAGGAAACAGAAACGTCAGCGGATGGCCCCGGAACGGAGTGCCGAGCGTGAAGATTTTGCGTGTACGGTCGCGTCCGCGGTAGCCCATGTGCGCCGCGACGAGTCCGCCCATCGAATGGCACACCATATAACAATCAGTGAGATTGTTTTCTTCGAGAAATACCTGCAGCTTCTCGCTGTATTTGCGCAGATTGCCGATCTGGAAACCGAGGCGCACGACATAGACCGGATGTCCCTGTTTGGCGAGGGCGGCGCGCGCCCCCAGCCAGGTAAGCGGCGAACCTAAAAAACCCGAAACAAGCACGACGGGGCGCTTATCGCCCTCTGCAATGTCTCCCGGCCGCATGAACAGCCCGGGTATATAGAGCAGTAGAAAACGTATGGCATAAAGAATTTCAAACAGAATCTGAACAAACAGGCTGCGTGGAGGTGATTTCTCGGGCAAAAAGGTCAGGTGGTCTGCCATTAAGCCCCACTCAAGACGTATCGAGGTGCCGTAAAGGATTTTGGTTGCAGTATTGTCCGTCAAAGCGACAAAAAGCAGTGGGATGTCCCCCTGATCCGATTGAGATCTCGATCTGGCGCTCGGGAGAGCGCATCGAAAATCTGCAGCAGAAATACGACCGCATGCTCGCCGAATACCGCGCAACCTCGGCGTTGTGCACAGAATTGGCTATAACCGGGGCTCGGCCTGAGGCAGATTTCGCTGCGCTCAGTTTTCAGCGCCGTACCGATGTTCATCCGACCGAATACGACCAGTACGCCGACGCCTCAGACCAGTTCCGAATCGAAGAGGAGTGCAAAAAGCAGGTGAAGCAGCTTGAAACGGCGCTCTGCGAACTGCGCACGCGACTATTGCAGTATGCCACCACGGCACCCGCACCTGCACTTAAAGAACAGCTTGCGTTGCAGAAAGAGCTGCACCGGGCCCATCGCGAAGAAGACCGCACACAATGGCTTATCTGGCTTAAAGAGAAAATGGATCTGTTAGCCTTCCTGATCCGCGATGCTGAGGGCGATGCCGAAAGCAATCTGGATATTGCCGCCTCGCAAGCGATGCTCCAAGCCTTGAAGTTAGAAATCCGCCGCATCAAGCAGATACCTGAAAATGAGCTTTTGCTCAACCGCGACATTCTGCGCGCCGATCAGAAGGTATGGCGCACCCCGTACCGAACCCATTCTGGCTTTGATTGACGCGGTGTCTTGACGGCCATGAGCAGAGTTATGGCAGACGGCGCGAAGGGCAAGGCAGAAACTAAAACCGGAGAGAAAAACGGTTCTCAGGTGATGCTCGACGTGCTCTCAAAAAACGGCGTCGACCTCTGCTTTGGTTATCCCGGTGGGGCAATTTTGCCATTTTACGACGAACTTTACCATTCGAAAATCAAGCACATCCTCGTGCGCCATGAGCAGGGCGCTGTGCACGCCGCCGAGGGTTACGCCAAAGCGACAGGCAAGTTGGGTATGTGCATCGCGACCTCGGGTCCCGGTGCAACCAATCTTATCACGGGTATCACCGACGCCAAAATGGATAGCGTCCCATTGCTCGCGCTCACGGGGCAGGTGGCGACATCGGTGATTGGCAGCGATGCATTCCAAGAATGTGATACCTACGGAATGTCGATTCCGATTACCAAGTATAATGCTTTGTTACGCAACGCCGACGATGTCGCGCGTGTCACACAAGAAGCGATTACCGTAGCACAAGCGTTACGTCCGGGGCCGGCGCTAATCGATTTTCCCAAAGATGTGCAGACCGCCAAAACGAAGGTACTCAAAGCCCAGATGCGCATTGCATCGCGGCACTATGAAAAACCAAAAATGCGCGGTGATTTTGACCGATTGATTGCTGCGTTGGCGCGCGCCGAGAGGCCGCTGCTCTATGTCGGCGGTGGCGCAATTACCGGCAATGCATACAAGCTCGTGCGCGAGCTTGCTGAAAAAGCAGATATTCCGGTATACATGACGCTGATGGGGCTCGGGGCTTTTCCCGCTGAACACAAGCTGTCGCTCGGTATGGCGGGCATGCATGGTACTGCGTATGCCAATCGCGCGATTCAGGAATGCGATTTTATGCTCGCACTTGGGGCGCGTTTTGATGACCGCGTCGCGCTCAATGTCGACGACTATGGTCGCCGCGCCGTCAAGGCGATGGTCGATATCGACGAAGCAGAAATCAACAAGCGTGTACCGGTAGACATCCACATTGTCGGTGATCTCATCGAAGTACTTGCAGAACTGAATAAACGCGTCAAAAAAACCAGTCGCCGTGCATGGGTTGAGCGCATTACTAAACTGAAAGAAGAAAATCCCCTGCGCTTTAACGTCGAACCCGGTTCGATTAAGCCGCAACAGGCAATCCATGAGCTGTGGAAAAAAACGCGGGGCAAGGCAGTGATCTCGACCGATGTCGGGCAGCACCAGATGTGGGCCGCACAGTATTATACGTTCAACGAACCGCGTAACTGGTTGTCTTCGGGCGGCTTAGGCACGATGGGTTTTGGTTTTCCCGCGGCGATCGGCGCTGCGTTAGGCCGGCCAGATCGCGATGTCTTTGTCATTACCGGTGACGGCAGCTTCCAGATGTGCATGCAAGAGCTGGCGACCATTGCCATGTACCAGATTCCTGTGAAAATACTGCTCTTTAACAACGGATTTCTTGGTATGGTGCGGCAATGGCAAGAGCTTTTCTATCAAAACCGCTTTTCACAGTCGACGATGAACTACAATCCCGATTTTGTCAAAATTTGCTCGGGTTACGATATTCCTGCGAAGCGCATCGATAAACAATCTGAACTCTCTGCCGGTATCGATTTTCTCGTCAACAGCAAGACATCCGCGCTGCTTGAAGTGACGATACCCGAGGCCGAAAAGGTATATCCGATGATCGCCTCCGGTGCGCGCTATGAACAGATGGTCGATTTTAACACCAAATCAGAGAAGGGTAACGAGATGAAAGTCCATCTTAACCGGCCTGATAAATCGGGCCGCTGATTACGGACATTTTTTTGCGCACGCTTCGTTTTCTGCTAATACCATTGCTCGTTGTGCCGGCACTCAGCGCGAATCGTAAGCCGCTGATTCGAAAAATTCTGTCTTCGGCGACGCACAGCGAAAAAACTTTTGCTGAGACCGTAGCAAAGCTTAACCGCTTTCCTGAATATGCATTTGTCGAGGCATACCGCAATGAAACGACGCATGCGTATTACTCGGCCAAATTCAGAATGGGGTGCTGGCTGCAGAGTTATGACGAAGACGATCTCGCAGGCCGCATCGTGACCGATCTGACCGAATTCAAAAGCCCCGCATTTCGTTACGGTAACTGGGTAGGGTATTGCCTCGACGGCGACACCGAAGAGCTGGCCCGCAAAGTGCGCTATATTCTTATTGGCGCGGGCGAGTGGCGCGAGTAGCCTTTAACCTGACGAGTAACTCCGCGCGCAATCTACCATGATCGAAGTGCCATGTATCGAGATGTTGGCCACCCGCGATACGCCACAGTGGATGCCGCATTAGAGAAGAAAGTTTTTCACCATGTGAGAAATCCACCACAGGATCAGCATCGCCGTGGATCAAGATAACCTGTTGTACCGCAAATGCACCGAGGTCACCTTCGGGTGAATAAGCGTCAGTAACAAGCAGATACGACAGCCATTGTATGGGCCAGAGAAACCACTTGCGGGCAAGAATGGATCGCGCAACTCTTTGGTATGAAGAAAATGTCCCCTCAAAGATGTACACTTCGTCCGGCCGCAGGCCTTCATCCAGAAGGGCGCGCATGAGCACGGCCCCACCGAGGCTCTGACCGTAAAATATCCGCTGTGTGCCGGTAAAACGACTGCGCACATGCTTTATGTAGCTGCGGGCATCTTGATAGATGCCTTCACGATCGCTTTCGCCGTCAGATTCACCATAGCCGCGGTAATCGAAAGTGGCGAGCGTATAACCTTCTTTTATTAACCATGCAAGAAACTGGTAGTGCGCATACATGTTCTGCGCATTGCCGTGGAACTGTACAACAACGCCCTGAGGGGCCCCGGTCGGCGGGCAAATCATTGTCTGTAACCCGGTGCCGTCAGTCGAAACAATACGTTCGCGTTCGCAGCGTATGTGAATGGATTCAGGTTGTCGCCAGGGTCTGTTGTCTCCCTGATAAAACACCGAGTTGCATGCCGAGAACGCCGGTATGCAAAAGAGCAAGCAGGTGCTAAAAATAAATTTTGGCATAGAGGGAGCAGCGCGGTGAAAAACGGCTGTCATAGATTGCGAAACGGCAGTCGGTTTCCATAGCAGTGGACTTTAGTATCGCAAAATTCTGTTTTATGGTCACAAAAAAATTGTCGCCCGTCTGTGAAATCATCGCGCGCGCATACTCGCCGTAAACCAGCGTCGCAATGAACGGTGACCAGGTTGCTTTGAAGCCAGCGATGCCGCCCAAGGTTAACCGCGCAGTTTCACTCCAGATACCCGACACCTGCGCTTCAGCCTGTGCCATCGCGAAGACGCCAATATTCCGGAAGGGCAGTAGTGTGATTCCCCCGGCCGCAAGACTATCCCAAGACAGGCGTTGTGCATTCGTCCCCGCATCGAGTTCGAAATGCTGGTATGCCCCGGTGCGCAACCGGTAAGAGAATTTGCGAATCGCTGCCTCCCACGGAGCCAACGAATAGATATCCACGACGTGCACCTCTTCGAGGCGAATAACCGACGCCGCGTGCTGCGAAGGGTATAGCGAGACATAGCCCGACATCAGCTGTATTTGCGACCATTGCGGATAACCCACGGATACATCTTGCAACTCGCGTAGTGCAGGTCGGAGCCCGATCACGATGCCATATTGCTCGTTACTGTAAATGCCGCCTGCCCAAGCCTGCATCGTCTGCATGCCGCGCAGTGGATTTTGTACTTCGGTTGCTCCGACGAGTTTCTCGTGCTCGCCACCATCGTTGAAGCCGGCGCGCGCTTTGAGTAGGGCTTTGTAGTGTTCGGTATCTTCTTTGGGCCAGGTTTCGGGCGAGTATTCGTTTTTGAACCGGTAGTATTCGATCAGCGTATCGGCAACTCGCGCTTCTGATGCGCCCATGGCCGGCGGAATATGGCGACTCTTGCGTTGGTTGTGAAATGATTCTTTTTCTTCGGCGTTGAGATCATGATAGAATGTCGTGAGCCGCGTATAAATCGATGCGCGATAAGCGGTCTGTGGAGCGAAAAAACCATTGGCTTCAAGCGTGCGCAAGGTATCGGACGGGGCGACGTAAACAGCAAAACGCGAAGTCAGGCTCTTATCGGGGCGCACTGTCTCGAGCACGGTTAAGAGCTGGTACGAACAGTTTTCATCGAGATAAAAATAAGGGAAATAGGCATTGCTGAGTTCCCAGAGGTGTGCCAGCAGGTACCGTGTTTCTGCGGCGCTGAGGTTCAACCGGTATTCCCACAGGTCGCGGCTTTCGAGATCGTTGTATTCGTTTATTTTCTGGTAATAGGGGTGCATCGAAAACGTACCGGGAAACCCCCCGGTCATACCCAGATAGGCGTAGAGCAGCGCGTTCTCGGTGGTAGGATTCGCCGCATAATTGAAGGCGCTGTCGAGTAGCGGAATGTTGCGCCGGCCATGAAAACGCAAAAATGTATGGCCGAACATCGACGAAGCATTGCCCATGAAGAAGCTGGCGAAGACGATGCTGACACTTTCCGCGTCTACATGCTTCAGCCAATCGTTATAGGCGACACAGTTGACGGCCGGTAGTTTTGTCGTGTCGATCTGCAACTTTTCGATGAGAAAAATTTCCCGTGCGGGAAAACGGCAACGCGCAGGTTCGGGCAGGGCGGTATCGAGAAACAGCGCTTCGATTGTTGCCTCGAGTTCTGCGCGGGCATCGGTCAACCCCCGCTCTGAATTAAAAAAAGTTTTAGGTGCCTTTTCGCGAGCTTCGCTTTTGGTTCTGCCCAGAAACGGGTCGTAGTGCAATAGGCGTTGCCAGCCCGCAGATTCGGAAAGGTTGAGCGCGCGCGAGCGGTGGATCAGCTCGGTGGTGTAGATTTTTCTAAGGGCTTCATGTACCGGATGTTCGGCGAAAATACCCACCGCGGGGAGAATCCCCGCGATGAGAAAACAGACGAATCTGTTAATGGATCAGCTCAGCTTAGAGTGCAGAGCACTGCGAAGCGAGTGATGCATCAGCCTGCGCAGCTGTACGGATGCGCTCGAGCATGATGTCTGAATCTGTTGTCTTCTCGTTGAAGATTTGTGCGTAGTTCTTTTGAGCTACTGCGCTGAACGCATCAACTGACTTGGCGCTGCAGCCCATCAGGTATGCCAGAGTTTGCAGTCTTTCGCCACGGCCTTGTGCAATTTCTTTTTGCAGTTGACCGAAGTTATTGTACGCGTAAACTTTCTGTTCTGCCTGAACTTTTACAGCACCGCCGCCGCACTCAGACGTGCCGGTGGTAATGCCGAAAGTCTGCGAGCCAAAAGTACCGTTGGTAGTTGCAGCGAGTACCTGAATGATACCCGGTTTTGATCCGAAAACCACTGCACCGAGACCGCAACCCGCTGCGCCGTAACCGCTTGCTGAAACAGCCATCGGTGCTGCCAGTGAAAGCGTTGCAGCGAACGCGAGAGAAACTGATAATCCTTTCTTCATTTTTCCTCCGATAGTCAGGCTTAACCTGCTCGGGGCAAAGAGCAAATTTCGCCGCAATCGCCAAGTAAAAAAATCAAATGTGAGGGCGTTTGTTATACCATCTGGAGTTGCCGACCTGATTTGCCATCACCGTTTGGCGCATGAAATCCGTAAGTCAACCGATCGTGTTCTTGTTCTCCGTCGTGCTCTTTGCATGCGGTTCGTCGAGGCCGCTGTACAAATACCAGCTTGCCAATGTTCAGCGCGGCGATGCGATGAGCGATGAAAGTCGCGGTATCAGCCAGCCACTCGTCTTCGAAAATGCGGATTTCAAAATAATCTGGTCACCCGGTCCGTTAACCTATTTTTTCCGGATTGAGAACAAGACCAAAGCCGACCTGCAGATCAATTTTGACAAATCGTTCCTCATCAGTCCGGCGGGGAATGCCTTTTCGGCGATACACCCCGGCAATAGTGCATTGGCCAAGGGGGACGACAAAGCGATCATTCCAGCGCAAGTCGGTATCGACACATGGGTAAGACCGGGCCAAAAGTACGGCGAGAACCATGGTGGGCTGGTCGGGTCGTTATCGCCCGGTTTCGACGGTGGTGGCTTTTTCCCTGAGACGGGCGATGCAGCAGATCTCAAACGAGATTACGTGCAAAAAACGGCCACGGTTGTGCTCAATATCGGCCGGCCGGGTGCGGCGCAAAATTATCGCTTCAAACTGCAGATCGCCGACGTCGTAGAACAATAAGCCGAAACAGTTTCGGCTTGATATCACACCGTGCGCGGCCGATACTGTAGCATGAAACTCTGCATTGCCGCCCTGTGCCTTTTCGGCCTTTTGAGCCCCGTCGCGGGCCTCTCAGTCGACGAAGAAGAAATTAAGAGCAAGTCGGGTATTACGTTCATCAACCGGGCGCAGCGCGGTGGTGGCGATTCGGTCTCCGATATTATGGGCATCGGCCGCAGATTGGCCGATTCGGGCAAATATGGCAGTTATTCGGTAATCCACGCTGTGGGCGAGGGGGATGACCAGTTTGACGCCGATATCATCGTCATCGGCGCCAATGCCCGTGTAGACCATATCAAAAACGTGCGCCGCATTATTGCATCCTACCTGATGCAGAAGTATGAATACTCCGCCGAAGAGGCAAAATCTCTCGCAGTATTTGTGACTTACTACAACGGCTTCTATCGCAAAAACATGGCATACTTCAAGGAGCACTATAAGCCCGAAGTGACGAAGCATCTGAAAACGGCAAACGCGGGTCTTGACCGCAG
>JAEUSA010000407.1 GCA_016788945.1 Leptospiraceae bacterium | reverse complement strand
CTTGGCGTCGCCGTGATCGCGGTCGTCGCCATGCTGATTATTCCATTGCCCGCGATGCTGCTCGATTTTCTGCTCGCGTTTTCTATCATGATATCGATCGTCGCACTGCTCACAGCGATGTTCAACCGCGAAATTGCGGATTTTTCCGTGTTCCCGACGTTGCTGCTCGTTTCCACGGTGTACCGGCTTGCGCTCAATGTGTCATCCACCCGACTGATTTTGGCGAAAGGCCCGGCATTCGAAGGGCAGCTGATTCGCGCGTTCGGTGAATTTGTCGTCGGTAACAATTACGTCATCGGCTTCGTCGTGTTCATCATACTCGTGTTAGTGCAGATGATGGTCATTACCAAAGGTGCGACGCGCATTTCAGAGGTTTCAGCGCGTTTTGCACTCGATGCCTTGCCGGGCAGGCAGATGGCTATTGAAGCCGATATTACCTCAGGGCGCGTCACCGAAGAAGAGGGCCGTCGTCGCAATGAAAATTTGCGCCGCGAGGTCGACTTCTACGGCCAAATGGACGGTGCCACGAAATTCGTACAGGGCGACGTGCGCGTGGGGCTCATCATCACGACGATTAACATCATTGGCGGACTCATTATCGGCATGGTGATGCGCGGTGAAAGCCTTCAGACGGCGCTCAAAACCTATACGCTGCTCACCATCGGTGACGGTCTTGTTGCGCAGATTCCCTCGCTGCTGATTACCACAGCAACCGGTATGGTTGTGACGCGCGCGGGCGCGAAAAACGACCTTACCAGCGAGCTTTCGGTACAGATGTTCCAGAATGCGCGCGCGCTGTATATTACCGCTGGCGCGCTGTTCATCTCTTCTCTAGTTCCCGGATTTCCTAAAATTTCGCTGTGGGTGATCAGCCTTTTCCTCGGTTTTATCGCCTATAACATGCGCCAGCAGAAAAAGGCGGAATCACAGAAACAAGAAGCGATTCAAGAACAGGCAAAAATCGGTTCGACCGAACGTTTTCTCGACGAGTTGGCGGTCGACCCGCTCAAAATTGAAATTGGATTCAACCTCGTGCCGATGCTCGACCGTAAGCAGGGTGGTACTCTTCTCGACCGCATTACCAATCTAAGGCAGAAAATGGCCGCAGATCTCGGTATGATCGTGCCTCCGGTGCGCATTAACGACAACCTCGACCTCGATGGCAATGAATACGTTATTCTGATCGGCGGCATCGAGGTCGCAAGAACCAAGGTATATCCTGAATACCTTGGCGCGCTATCAAACCCGAATGTACGCGAAGAGCTAAAGCCGACATCGCCCGACCTCGTAATCAACGACCCGGCATTTGGTCAGCGCGTTGTACTCATTGATCCGGAGAAAAAACGCGAGGCCGAAGAGAAAGGTTATATCGTAATCGATGCGAGTACGATGATGATTACACACCTGCAAGAAACATTCCGCGCTTATGCGCCGCAGATCATGGGCCGCGAAGAGGTCAAGCTGCTGCTTGACAAAACAAAACAAAAGTATCCGAGCGTGGTCGACGAAGTCAATAAATTGTTCCCGAATCCCGGCGTGTTGTTGACCATTCTGCACAACCTGCTGCGTGAAAACGTTTCGATTCGCAACTTGCCGGCGATTCTCGAAACGATGGCCGACTATGGTGGTCGGGTGCAGAATGCGGAACTTTTGACCGACATTGTGCGGCAGCGCTTGGCGCGCCAGATCGTCACACCTTACCAAGATAAGAACAAAACGATCTTCGCTGCAGTGATTGATCCGCAGATTGAATACGATGTACGCGGCAATATCACGATCGACGACAGAGACGGCCGCGTGCTGGCACTCGACCCGCATTACCGTGAACGCCTGCGCGCGGCATTACTGCACGTTTATAACCGCATGCAGACTGAAGGCAAATTCCCGCTCTTTGTTTGCGGTTCTGAAATACGTTCGAGTATCGCAGAAATTCTTTCACGGGAAATATCAACCCGGTCTTTCGCCGTCATAGCCTATGAAGAAATTCCGCGCGAAGCGAAATTTGTTGAGATGGCAAAGGTAATTCTTGAAGAAAGCGAGGTAAATGCCTGATGCAGTACTTTACAGAGCATGGTGATACGCATGCCGAGGTGCTCGCCAAAGTGCGCAGCAAGTACGGTAGCGGCCCCGAAGTGCTGATTTCGCACCAGCGGGAAGTACCGGTGAAATCGGTGTGGGGTAAAATTACGCGCGCCACCCGTTGGGAAATCAGCGGCGCGATTCTGGAAAAAAATAAAGCGCAGCCGAAAAAGAAAGACGAAACGATCGACAATAAACTCAAATTGCTTGAAGAGATGCTCAACCGCACCTCGTTCAGAAAGCAGACGGCCGAAGCCTTACCCGGCGCAGACGAGCGTGCGACGCTGACGCGTGAAATTGCACCATCCCTTAAAAAAGAAATGATGCCGATCAGTGTCGTGGCACCCTCGACGGAACAGATACGCAAACTCGAAGCCGAAATCGCCGAACTCAAAGCGACATTAAAATCTCGTGGCGGTCCCGATTTTGATCTTGTTAAAGAGCGTGAACTGCTCTCTCTTTACGAGCATTGTGTCGCCATCGGGTTCAGTGAAGATTTTGCCGAGAGTATCGCCATGCGCACGCGCGCATCCGTCGCTTCGACCGATTTCAAGCTGCGTAAGAAGATTCACGCGCGCGCCAGAGAGGTTTTAGGCGAGCACATACGCACAACGACAACCGCGTCGCAGCGTGTGATAACCCTCGTCGGACCGACCGGTGCCGGCAAAACGACAACTCTGGTCAAACTGGCTGCCCGGTTGTCTGTCATGCAGAAGCGCAAGGTCGAGCTGATCACGATCGACAATTACCGCATTGCGGCTACCGAGCAGCTGAAAGTCTACGCGCGCATCATGGATATTCCCTGCCGCGTGTGCCGTACCCCCGAAGAGCTGCAGATTGCCGTCGATTCGAGCTCGGCCGAATTTGTGCTCGTCGATACGAGTGGCTCAAGCCCTGCCAATCAGGAGTTTCTCAGCAGGCAAAAAGCCTTCTTTGATGCGATCACGGCGCAGCATGAAATTGAGGCGCATCTCGTAATACCGGCAACCACCCGGCTGGTCGATGCCCGGTTGCTGTTTGACCGTTTTGAGCTGTTCAGCTACAGTAAGGTAATTATTAGTAAGATTGATGAGAGTTACAGCTTTGCACCGATTATTGAGGTTGCCGACACTTGGCACAGACCGTTTTCGATGCTCACCAACGGGCAGGACGTGGCCAAAGATTGGCTCGATGCCGACCGTATGCTGATCGCCGACGCATTGCTGAAAAAATGGCTTGATGAATCAGACCCTGCTGATCGAAAATAAAAGAAGAGGCTCAATGGATCAGGCAAGCACGTTACGGCAGATGGTGGGGAAATCGGACCCCGGTACTACCACGCAGATTATTACCCTGACCAGCGGTAAGGGGGGGGTCGGCAAATCGACCATCAGTGTGAACCTCGGTCTTGCGCTTGCCGCTGCCGGCAAGAAGGTGCTGCTGTTTGACGCCGACCTTGGTCTCGCAAATGTTAACGTATTGCTGGGCGTTGTACCCAAGTTCAACCTCTATCATGTTATCAAGGGGCATAAAGAATTAGAAGACATTATCATCCGCACGCCCGAAGGCCTTGATATTATTGCGGGTGCTTCTGGCTACAGTATGCTGGCAAATCTGTCAGATAAAGAACGCCTGAATCTGGTGTCAGCCTTCGAAAAACTTTCGGGTTATGATATCATGCTGATAGATACCGGTGCCGGTGTGTCATCCAACGTGGTAGGATTCACCCTGCCCGCAGACAAAGTCATCGTGGTGACGACACCAGAACCGACGGCAATTACCGATGCCTACGGCATTATCAAGTCGATCGTTCTCGTTGCACCCGACAAGCACATCAAATTGCTTGTCAATCGTGCGACATCCTCCCTCGAAGGTAAAAAGGTCGCAGAGCGGGTGATAAACATTTCGAGCCAGTTTCTTAATGTGCGCGTCGAAAACCTCGGATTTATCTATGACGATGACAATGTCCCCAAGTCGATTCGGCGCCAGAAGCCGTTCTATCAGCTGTTCCCCAGCTGCAAGGCCGCGTCGTGCCTCGACATCGTCTCTTCGCGCATTCTCGAGCAAGAGCTTCCGAAGCGGAGTGAATCGGGTGTGGGTGCTTTCTTCCGTAAGATTTTCAGCCCGTCCATGTAACAATGCATCATGCCTTCTTTTTTCACGGCAGCTCATCTTAAACTCAGCCTGCTGCTGTCGATTCTCGGAGCGCTTGTCGCGCTGATTTTTACCATTCTCTCCGACAGTGGCGTCGTTGCATTGATTGCGCGACCGTTAGTCAGCGCGCTGCTGATGTTTGTTTTGGGCAGTGCGCTTTACGCCCTGCTCGCCAAAAAAGTGCCCGAGGCTATCGAAGTCATCGAACATGCACCCGACGAGGGCGGGGCATTGCCCATGGAAGGTGAGATGCCCGAAGGTGAAACCGGTGGCAGCGAGCTTGCGGTCGAGGGCAGCGAATACAATGAAGATTCCGGTTCGAGCATGAACGACTATGATTCGGGCGCGTCATCTTCTGCGAGCAGTAACATTCCGCGCAAGACGGGCGTACAAATCGGCAAAGAAGAAATTACCGTCAATGGCGTACGCTTTAAGAATCAGCCCGAAGTTATGGCAGAGACGATCAAGCAGCTTCTCGATCAAGATAAGGATTAATCACTTCAAAGCTGCTTTGCGCAGCAGCATTACGGCGATCAGTGCGATCAATCCGCCTAATACGGTTGTGGTTTTGACCGGTTCACCCAAATACCAAGCGGCAATGGCCAACGCCGTCGCAGGAACGATGAATATATAAGAACTTGCCCGAGCCGACCCGAGCTTGGCCACTGCAGTGAAATAGACCGTCGTCGCAAAAGCATTGGATATGACACCGAGGTAGAAGATGTTGAACCAGTAGCCGGTATCGCTGAGGTCGGGAGTCGTCAGTATGCTGCGACCGACAAAAGGGAGCAGGTAGAGCGCTCCGAACGCATTAATATAGAAAGAATAGACAATGATCGAAACGGTTTTTGTGGCGGCGTTTGTTGTGATAGTAACAAAAGCATAAATCAGCGCACATACAAGAAAAAACAGGTTGCCGCCGATAAGCAGCTGGTCGTGCGACAGATGCCACACCTCGAGCAACACAACACCGCCACCAAGACCGAGCGCAAGACCAAGCACGTCGCGCCCCGTAAACGTGGCACCATGGCCCGAGGCATTTTTTGTGCGTTGTTTGAAAATGACGCGCGTCAAAAAATAGGTGAAGATCGGATTCATCGATGTGACGAGTACCCCGGCCGCACCGGCGTAGCCGGTTTTGAGGCCGACGAAAAACAAAAACGAATAAACCGTCAGTATGCCGCCGCCGAGCGCCGCCCAGGCAAGTTGGCGTGGCGCGATGACAAATTTTTCCCCGGTGAAATAGACGAGTGGCGCGAGCGCTATAGATGAGAATACACAACGCCAGAACAGCGTGAGTTCTGCGCCTGCAGAATTGGCGATCAGTTTGCCCGAGGTCCACGAGCCGCTCCAGATCACCATCGCGACAATCAGAAATATTTCGTGTCTCAGGCGCAAGTTATGTCCATACTGTTATTTGCGTTTAGGGCGCAAAACCCAGTATGTTACAGCCGCATGCGCTGTTGCAACAGTTTGCCATCGCGCAGATAAATCTGACGGATAAGATCAGCTTCGTTTGCGCTCAGGTTCCACAGGCGTTGCAGCGCCGCGATCTGCCATGACCTGCCGCGCTGCGATGCCGTTACCAGACGCAATGTTGTGGTAAAATAGCCGGGCTTGCCGAAGGCATCTTGTCCCTGCTTTTTTAGTACATAAAAATCTTTGTCGGGGTAAAGCCGGCTTAACGCCGCAAAGATCAGGTTGCGCTCGGGCGATTGTTTCTTGTCGTTTTCATTCAATAATTCGCTGACGCGGCGCTGCATGCGCTCTGAAATCGATGGGTCGAGCCGGTAATACGTCAGTGCCTTTTTCAGATTCGTTTTGACATCCGCCCCCGAATACCCCGGGTAGGGACGCTGTTTCAGCGAAATGACATCGGTCTCTTTGGGTAGCGGGTCATAGCCATCGCTTTCGACCACGCGATACACGCGGCCACCACCGGTCGCGACGGCGCGCCCGAACGCGCTGCCCATCAGGCGTATGGAAAGATTAATCGAGGCAATGAGTTTTGGTTGGCCCGCAGCGCTGCGCTTGAGGGCGTAGAACTTGTTGATCATCGAGCGATCTTGGTTATTTACTGCGAAACGCGTCAGGTAGTCGACCAGCGAGATGCGCGCTCCGACCGGCAAATTGCGCCGCGCCGCCAACTTGAGCACGTAAGCTGAACCGCCACCGTGTGCAGCTGCAACGCTCTGCACCGCTTTATCTTTCACTTCAGGCGAAGCGTCGCTCGCCAGAAATTGCAGCAGCACCTTTTCAGGATCAAGATCGTCGGGACTTTCTTTTTCCGGTTCGCTGGCGGCCTCGCTGGTAGAAGTGCTAATATCTTCCACTGAAATATTGGCAGCGATCAGTGACAAAGCGACGCCACCGGGGGCTACGGCCATGATGGTGGCAAGGCGCTGCGGATTCACAGCATCCACGGCGGTTTTACCCTTGCGGAGGAGTATCTTACCGAGGGCTTCAACGGTTGCTTCGTCCTTGTTCGGGTCGCGACCGATCTGCTGTTTCAGCAGGCGCACGGCCTCGGGATGGTCACTCTCACCAAGGGCGCGTATTTCATCGCGCGTGAGGCCGCCGTATTCTTGAGCGTTGCGTCGCGCCGCTTCAACCAGCGCCGCGTCAATCTGGTCTTTGTTGGCTTCGTTGCGCTGGTGCACGAGGCCATATGCTGCTTCGCCCCGTAGCTGGCGGTGGTTGAGGTTTTCGCGGCAGAGAGCCTCGGCGCGTGGCGACTTAATGCGCCCGGCCGCCGTCAGCGCCTTTTTCTGCATTTCGAGATCAGCATCTTCGTCTTTAATGCGCAATGTGCGCTCAAGCGAGCGCCAGCCGCTTTCTTCGCCGGCTGCTGCCCGCCGAGCGGCCTCCTCCAGCTCCATATCCGTGCGTATCTGGCCCCCGGCGCAGGCGCTGCCGATAAGCGATAGGATAAGGGTTAATGAGGCATAAAAGCGTAGTTTACCCGTAATCAGGGTCATAGTACAATATCGGCGGTGCATCCGGTTTTGCATAAAATATATCATCTGCGAGCCCCTATATGCCGCCTTCAGGCCCGTGTCATCATTAACATTTGACCGCCTGTCTCGGCCGTCGGTTCTGACGCAATGCAGGCAGTTATCAAAGTCGGGAGCAAACAATACAAGGTCGCGAAAGACACCGTCTTTTTCGCAGAACTGACCGGTACCGAACCCGGTAAAGACCTTACCATCAGCGAAGTGCTCTCTGTAAACAATAATGGACAGGTGAAAATCGGCCAGCCTTTTGTTTCCGGTGCCTCGGTTACTGCCAAGGTTCTCGAAGAAGTCAAAGGTCCGAAAATTGTCGGTGTTTTTTACCGTACGAAGAAGCACAACCACCGCAAGTGGGGCCATCGCCAAAAGTACCATAAGCTCCAGGTCACCGGCATCAAAGCCTAAGCCAAGCCGGTACTCCAATAAAAAAGCCCGCTTAAGCGGGCTTTTTTATTGGAGTACCGGCAGTAAATTTGTTTTCTGCGCACTTTCACCCTGCAAGGTGACAGTCGATAATCGCGTCTCATGAAAAAATTCTATAACATCTTTTTTCGCGGCAAGATACTCATCTACCTGCTGATCATTTTCGCCTATTTTGGCGTCAGGGTATTTCTGGCGTATAACCGGTGGAGCGACGAAGAAACTGCGGTCATGCAGAAGCTGACGCTCTACAAACAGCAGCTCGACCGCCTGCGCAGTGGAGCCCTCGCACAAGATACTGTCGCCTCGATCGAGCCGGGTGCGGTAGCTATTCCGTCAAAGGTATTTGACCGGAACAACAAATTGATCGGCGAATTTTATACCGAACGCCGTAGCCTGCTGAACTATGAAGACTTCCCCAAACAGCTTATCGACGCGCTGATTGCCAGCGAAGACCGCAAGTTTTACGAGCACCACGGCGTCGACTATGGCGGTATCTTCCGAGCGATCGTGCGTAACCTTTTGCGTTTCCGTTTTGCGCAAGGTGGCTCGACGCTGACCCAGCAGCTTGCCAAAGTCTTGTTTACCAATCAGGAGAAAACCCTCGACCGCAAGCTGTTCGAGTTTTTTTGCGCCCGCGCGATTGAATCGAAGTACAGCAAGAAAGAAATACTCGAGATGTACCTGAACCTGATTTACATGGGGCATGGCATCTACGGCCTCGAAACGGCGTCACAGTACTATTTCAATAAATCGGCGCGTGATTTGACTCAAGGTGAAGCCGCGGCACTGGTGGGGATAATTCCCAACCCCAAAGCATTCTCTCCGCTCACCGATTTACCGCGTTTTCTGGAAAGGCAAAACGCCGTTCTGATGAGCCTCGTCACGGTGCAGAAAATGACCGAAGACAAGGTGAAGAATGAGCGCCGGCGCTTTTTTCAGACCTGGCGCATTGCCGCCAAAGACAGTCGGCGGTCGGGTATCGCGGATTTTCCCGATCGTCTGACCGGCAAGAACTATGCGCCTTTCTTTCTCGATTATCTGCGGCAAAAGCTCACGACACAATTCACGCAAGATGCGTTGAACCGCAGCGGTCTTAGAATATTTACCACACTCGATCTCGACAAACAGATCGCGGCACAACGCGCCGTCAAAGCAGCGGTTGAGTTGCAGAAGCAGCACTATGAGAAGCTTTTGACCGCAGCGCGTAAGAAAAATAACGCCGCCAAAATACAAGAACTCGAACGCGCCCTCGCGACAACAAACGCCGCGTTTATCAGCATAGAACCGAAAACAGGTTATACGCTGGCGATGGTGGGCGGCGGAGAGTTTTCGCAACAGAACCAGTTTAACCGCGCGCTGAAGGCAGAACGGCAGATCGGTTCGACGATAAAGCCGCTCATCTATTACCTGACCATCGCCAAGCAGATTTATACTCCCGCGTCGCTGGTTGACGACTTGCCGATACAAGATTACCAGAATTACGACGGCAAATTCATGGGCAAAATGACATTGCGCGATGCGCTGAAACTTTCGCGCAACCCGACGGCGATTCGCGCCTTGCAAAAACTCGATTTTGACGACGTGCGCGGCATGTTTCATGAAGTTCTGCAGTTGCCTTATTCCGACCTCGAGAAAAAAATCCCGCGCGAACTCGGTGTAGCTTTGGGCAGTTCATCTTTCACACCTGCACAACTGGCGCAAATGTATGCGACGCTCATTAACCAGGGCAAACGCGTCGAACCACGCGACCTGTTGCGCATTGAAGACAGCCAAGGCCGGCAAATATGGGAAGCCCCAGAGCAACCCCCGCAGCAACAGGTCATGGACGCTGCCGCTGCTTATGTGACGATCTCGATGATGCAGGCCGTCGTCGATGGCGGGGGCACAGCCGAAGGGGCTATGAAGGCTCTGCGCAACTCTGAGGGTAGGTTGATTTTTGACGTGGCAGGCAAAACCGGCACGACTTCAAAATATGTCGATGCTTGGTTCGTCGGTGTTGTCTCAGACGAAGCTTCGGTGATGTGGGTCGGTAACGATGCCAACACGACATTGGGTGCCGGTCGTTCTGGCAGCGGCCTGTGCGCGCCGCGTTATGCCGACTACCTGCGTTCGACACGCCGCGGCGAAAATAAGCCCCGCCCGTTCGCCGAAACGTTTGATCAGGACCATATCATTCGCAAATCTTTCTGCCCGGCTACCGGATTGCTTTCGCGCTTTCCCGGCGCCTGTGAAAACGAGGTGCTCGACCAGCCGTTTATTCGGGGAACAGAGCCGCAGGAGTTTGATCCTTCGGGTGCACCGGCGCCCGAGACACCCCCCACAGATGGGCCGCCGGCTGATCAACCACCCGCAACCCCGCCGGCGACACCGAATCCACCAGGAGACGCGCCACAATGAATTTTGCACTGAAACACCGCGTTGCCTTGCTGTTTTCGTCCGCGGCAGTTATCTTGCTGCTAGCCTTGCTTTGGCCCGAACCGAAGAAACCCGGCGAAATTCAAAAATATTACAAGATACCCCAGCAGCAGCTGCTGAAACTCGAATTCCGCGGCAAGATGACGCTCACCGAAAATGCGAAGGCCGAGATCGACTACGCTATTTTCCGCGAAGAAAATCCGCTCAGCGCAAAAGATGCCGCTTACCGCAATGAAATACGCTCGCTGAAAAATGCGGATGCCAAAGCGGCCAAACGCGCGGTTGAACTGAACCGCGTGAAGAAATTCTACGCGAGCGCGCTCATACGCACGATCGTGCAAGACTGGTCAGAGCCCGACTTTTACTTCATGCTGCCGCATGAAGCGGCACGTGACGGCGAGTACGGTCTGACAAACTGCGCCAATGAACTGAAGCTGACCTTCCGCTCTTCGGCACGCCGCTTCTGTATCGGCAACGCGACGCAGGGTGATACGCGCCGTTATCTGTTAGACGCCGATAATGACAAACTGCTGCTCACCCCCGATTTCACAATTCGCCGCATTCTCAATAATATTTTTGCGCAGCGCGAGCAATCGATTCACCCCTATGGAAACGAAGGGGTCGATCTGATGGAAATCAAAATCGAAGCCGATCTCTTGAAAAACCTGCCCATGCTGCGCGAGAAAACCGGTGGCATTCTCAAGTTACGTATGCTGGTAAAAGATGAAGGCAAAACCAAAGTGAATGTCTGGCATGTCGACGGTCTGCTGAGTGTCATGCCGTCACACGCGGCCGAACTTGCGCAATTGCTTTCAGCCCTACGCATCAGCGCTCCGTTTGCCATCGATGCTGCGGGCCGCGAAGGTCAATTAAAAGATATTCTGCCTAATCTTGGTCTTGCTGCCAAAAGCCAACCCGGTCTGAGCGGCTCTGTGCGGCAGAAAAAAACCAGCGAACAAGACATTGTCTTATCTGCTTTTTCATTTTATCCGCCCGAGATTCGGCCAGCGCAGCCCCTCCCTTTTCAGTTCGATGCCCAGATCGTGAGGCCGAAAGATACGCTGCTAGTCACGAATTTTAATACCGGCTATATTTCGGCAGAACTTTATCCGCGGGTGCTCGCGATTTTGCACAAATTTGAGAGTGACCTTGCCGAGGCGCAAAAAAAGGGCGAGCAGCAAAAGGCCGCAAAGCAGAAAAAATAATCCGTTCGCCATATCGGCGCGCACCAGTCATCGTGTGATGATTGCTTTTTCGCCCCAGCCGGCAAAAATTCGGGGAATTTTCAGCGGTGAGCTCTTCAATCGGTAAAACTGCATATTTTGGAAGCCAATGAATAACCACGGGGATAACCAGCGTAACCGCTGCTGCAGCGCACGCACCTCTGACACGGAATAACCAGATCGATCGAGCATTGCATCCAACTCTGTGTCTTTTACGTGCGCGCGGTTGCCGCCGACGCCGGCGTTTCGTGAATGGAACAACGGTACTAAAAAATTCTCTGCGTGGGGGTAATCCGCCGACCACTTCATGAGGTAGATGCCGCGAGTGCCTTTGTTGCTTTCGCGCACCATACTCGGCAGGTCGACAATGCGAAACTGCAGTTTAATGTTGAACCGGCTGAATATTTCGCGCATATATTCGGCGATCAGAATTCGTTCCTTGTCGCTGAGCGTAAAGAGCGTGACGGTTTCGCGATTCACCGGAATTTTATACTCCCCGGCCGCCGGAAACGGCTCATGGGGGGGCGGGGAGAGTACCGAAGGCACCGGGTAATCTGCACCAACACAGGCTCCTAACAGCGTATTGCGGCACAGGCTTTCGCGGTCGAAGGCGCGGTTGATGGCACGGCGCAGAGAGGCCTGTGCCAGTGCCGAGTTTTCGGCAACGTTAAAAGCCGCATAAAGCACCACAAGGTCATACATCGTGCGCGGTTCATAGAGTTCGCTGTCATAGGGCATTTTCCGGTGTATGCCGAGCGCCTCATACGCATCGAGGCGCGCTTCTCGAAAGGCAAAATAGCGCGCGGTTTCATCGGGCATCGCGAGAAATTCGAGCTTGGGTGAACCGTCTGTGGTGCTGAGTAAAATGCGGTCGCCTGTCTGTTCTTCGACCCGGTAGCGTGAATAGGGTGTGAACGATTTATCGCGACGGTGGTCGGCGCTGACAAAAATCGCACACTGCGGTAGCGTCAGCTTAATTTTCGCCAGCTTCCAATCTGTGGCTGCGGGTCGCGGCGAAGGTTTGAGCTGAATGCCCACGCTATAGGGACCTGTTTCCGCAACGCTCTCAATCTGCTCCATGACCCAGCTTTGGTTTGCGTCTCGTTGCACCCGATGCAGAGCATAAACCGCGTCAGTCGCGCGTGGTCCGCCGGGTTTCAAACTGATCGTGACATTCCGGCCGCTCAAAATTTCCCCACTTGCCAAATCGGGTTCGAGATTTCCGTCGGGCGAATATGCGTAGAGGCGGCGGTGCAGAAAATTCACCACCAGCACCGTCGACTCATCGACGGCCTGCAGCGGGTCGAGAATTTCCGCGCGGTATTTAAGGGGGATAGTAATCGAATCTGTTCGTTTAACCGGTTTAGAACAGGACACGAGCACAAATGCGATGAGGCATGTCATGCATCGATTGTACGTACCCGAAGTTTTCATGAGGGTTAACGATTAAGGGGATGGCCATGCCATCCCCCTAAACAGAACTGAGCGGGAAATGGGACTTGAACCCACGACCCTCTCCTTGGCAAGGAGATGCTCTACCACTGAGCTATTCCCGCAGTTTCAGCCGACCTACGCAGCTGGTGTGCGAGCGGAGGGACTTGAACCCCCACGCCTTTCAGCACGGGAACCTAAATCCCGCGTGTCTACCAGTTTCACCACGCTCGCTGACGCGTAAACGCTTTTGCATTTTGCAACAGCGAATACAATGCGCAACCAAAACGCGCTGAACCAGAGGCTTCACGATTCGGCGACGCCGAATC
>JAEUSA010000389.1 GCA_016788945.1 Leptospiraceae bacterium | reverse complement strand
CCGCAATGCAGTTGCTGATGAACGAGGGATATCCGCAATGGCTGGCTGCGCCGCGGCAACCGTCGCCGCCTAACTGATCTTCTCGGCCAGCAGCTGGCGTGCATGCGTCAGTGCAGATTCGGTGATGTTTTCGCCGGCGATCATACGCGCAATTTCTTGCAGACGCTGTTCTTTCGAGAGCCTGACGATGCGCGTGCCGTCTTCTTTGTGCTTCGACACCTTGAAGTGGCGCACTTCGTCGGGTGACAGACCGGCAATCTGGTGCAGGTGCGTTATCACGATCACCTGCGACGCCAGTGAAAGACCCGCCAGCTTGCGGCCGACAGCTTCGGCAATACGTCCGCCGACACCGGCATCGACCTCGTCGAATACCATGGTATCGACCGGGTCAGTTTCGATGATAACCTTTTTCAGTGCGAGCATAATGCGGCTCATCTCGCCGCCCGAAGCAATCTTGCGCAGCGGCCGCAACGTATCGCGCGCAGACGATGCCATAAGAAACTCGACGATGTCGAGTCCCGTCGGCTGAATTACATACTTGCGGTCGGGTGAAGCATCTTGCGTGACAGTTCCATCATCTGCAAACTCCCAACGGATAGACACTTTAATCTGCGTCTCTTCCATACCGAGCGCCTTGAGTTCTTGCTGTACTTTCTGCTCGAGTTCGAGCGAAGCTAAGCGGCGTTTTTCAGACAGATAGAGCGCCTTGTCTTTCATCTGCGCATTCAGTGAATCGATCTCTTTGCGCAGCCGCGCTTCTTCACCCGATGAGAGTTCTATGCCCGTGAGTTCGTTGCGCGCTTTCTCTAAATAAGCCTTCGCGCGTTCAAGGCCGCTGGCGTAGTCCCCTTCGGGTGCTGCTGCCGCGGTAGAAGTTGTGCTGCGACCACCGTACTTGCGCGCCAGCGATTGCAGAAGACCGATGCGCTCGCGCATCTCTTCTAACTCGTCGGGGTTGAGTGAATACGATTCGGCTTTGTTGCGCACCGTGCGGGCAATCTCTTCAAGCGCATAATAACTTTCTCTGAACTGCGTCAGAATTTCGCCGAGCGATTCGTCATAGGCTGAATCTGCCTCAAGCAGGCGTTCAATCGTGCCACCGCGCGAGACAAACCCGCCCTCGCCGCCTAAAATCTGGTGCACAGAATTGAGATCAGACACCAGCGTTTCGGCGTTCGCGAGGCTCTTTTCACGCGCAATCAGCTCTTCAATTTCGCGCGGATCATCGATTTTAGCCGCTTCTAATTCGCGTATTTCATGCTGCAATATGTCGAGGCGGCGCGCCTTGTCGTCTTCGCTGAGTGTGACGCTCGACAGTTTCTGCCGCGCTTCTTCACGCGCGCGATGCAGTTTGCGCATTTCACTGACGAGGTCACCAAGGTGTGCATAGCGGTCGAGTATCGCGCGGTGTTGTTCTACAGAAAGAATATTCTGATGCTCGTTTTGCCCGTGAATGTCGACGAGAAACTTGCCGATTTCACGCAGCACGGTCGACGGCACCTGCCGTGCATTGACGAAACTGCGGCCCTTGCCTTCGACGCTGATCTCACGGCGCAACAGCAGATTACCTTCGTCATCGTCGAGACCCTGCTCGCTGAGCAGGCTCTTCAGCGCCAGAGCACCGGGCCGCTCATCGCCCGGCATGGCAAATGCCGCTTCGACAGTCGCGCGTTTGGCACCCGACCTGATCATATCAGTGGTTGCTTTGTAGCCTAAGACGAGGGATAAGGCGCCAAGGATGACCGATTTGCCCGCTCCGGTTTCTCCGGTGATCAGGTTCAAACCGGGGCCAAATTGTATATTGAGCTCCCTGATGAGGGCAAAGTCTTTGACCGTGAGCGATTCGAGCATAACTGCGCCGCATGTGTGTCCCGGTGACGCCGACCACGCGAAAAGAGTTTTTCGCGATTTGCGGCGCATCCGGCAACCACATTGAGGTCTGTGCGGTTTTTAGATCTCGACGTGGCCAAACCGGATACGCAGACGATCCGCGCAGCGGTCGAACTTCTGGAAGCCGACTACCCAGTACTGTTTCCCATCGACACGTGTTTCGCGATGCTGATGCGTTTCAGCGAGACAAACGTCGCGCGTCTCACAGAAATTCTCGGGCATGCGCTGACGCCCCTGCCCGTCGCGATCAGTGAAGATGCAGACTGGCAGGCTTTGGCCGGTGGCGTGCCCG
This sequence comes from Leptospiraceae bacterium, assembly GCA_016788945.1. Lineage (GTDB taxonomy): Bacteria > Spirochaetota > Leptospiria > Turneriellales > Turneriellaceae > Turneriella. The sequence goes on along the minus strand of JAEUSA010000389.1, from coordinate 10,981 downwards.
CAGCTACAGCGGATTTCATGCAGAGACTCTGGCCCGGTGCCGATGCGGTCATATTTGACCGTGGTCATGCGGGAAAAATTCTGCTGCACATGCCGGCCCATACACCCAACCGCGCATTCCATACGCTCGTGCAATTGTGCGATTTTCCGCTGATTGCAGCAAACGCCGGCATTACGACTCAAGACGAAGCCAGAAACCGTTTTGCCGCTCTCGAATATGGTTTTTGGGACGAGGGGTACATACCGGCGGCGGCCGCACCGCAATGGGATGCGACACACTCACCGCCGGTGCGTATTGTTACAGCGTCTTAAGATAGAGATAAAGAGCTTTAATCTCGGTATCCGTCATCTGCGAGAAATTTTTCCACGGCATCGGAAAACGTATTTCGCTACCATCGGGGCGTTTACCGGTTTTAATCGACTGTATAAACTGTGCCTCATTATACTTGCTTAACGCCTTGCCTCTGATATCTTGAGCCGGCGGCCATTCGGGCGGCGCTCCGGGAATCGGGCCGCCAGCAAGGTTCGTGCCGTGGCATCCCGTGCAGGTCTGCGCAATATACTTGCCATAATCTGCACTCACAGTCGGATCAACTTTTGCGGGGCTCTGGGCATTGTGATCGATCATTTCGGCCGAGGTCAGCAAAGGCATTTTTCCGGCAACGTAGAGAACGCGCGCGAGCGGGCCGATTTTCTGCCGCGGCGAAACTTTATCAACCGGCGGTGCGCTGCGGATATACGCAATCAGGCGACCGGTATCTTCGTCGCTCATGCCGGCAAAATCGACGGACGGCATGAACACGAGGGGTTTGCCGTTTTTCGAGACACCATGGCGCAGCGCGCGCTCAAACTCCACATCATTCAGACGCGCAGCTGAACCACCCTTGCCCTTCGTCAGGTTTGAGCCAGTATAACGGCCGATCGGCCCGGCATCCAGAAATGTGGCACCGGAAAGGTCGGCGCCGTGGCAATCAATGCAGCCACGCGATATATAGAGTCGTTTGCCCTCGGCAATCGCGGCTGCCGATTGCGGAACGACAATTCTGTGCTCAGCGACGGTATAGGTTTTTCCCAACCGTGAGCGGCTTTTGAAGAACACGAAACCCGCGATGACGGCGATCATCAATACGAGAAAGATCAATGTCCGTTTAACGAATTTTTTCATAAGACGGGTGCAATCCACCGCTTTGCCTGTGCCGTCAACGCTTCGCTCAGAGATGCGGCGCATTGGACGCGCGAATTTTCTGGGGGTAAACACCGCAGATCACGACCAAACGCGAAGCCAGAAATTTAGCGAGCCTCGCGGTTTCCGGTTACCCCCTGAAATTTCGCGAGCCTCTGCAAAAAGCGAAAGAGCTTGGCAGCGTGACTTCACATCGAACTGACGCGCCATGGCAACAGTGAGCTCGGCCTCCGAGCGCAGCCGGGGGACCTCAGAACTATGGATGGCAGTCGATGCCATGAGTGGCGACCATGGCGTAACCCCGCTCGTTGTCGGTTCTATCAGCGCCGCGACCGAACTCGATGCCCATGTACTGCTGGTCGGCGATGAAAAAATACTCGCCGCTGAACTCAAGAAGCACGGTTATTCAGGCTCCAATATCCGCATTGTCCATGCCTCTGACGTCATCACGATGGATGATTCGCCGGCGATGGCGGTTCGCCAGAAAAAAGACGCCTCGGTGAATGTGGCAGCACGCCTCGTCGCTTCAGGCGAAGCTTTGGGCTTTTTTTCACCGGGCAATACCGGTGCCTCCATGGCCGCGGCCTTAGCGCAGATGGGCCGCTTACCGGGCGTAAAACGGCCCGCCATCGCGACGCCGATACCACGCGAAGACGGTACGGCAACCGTACTGCTCGATTCAGGCGCAAATGTGGACTGCAAGAGTGAATATTTAGTACAATTCGCCATAATGGGCGAGGTCTATTCGCGCGAAATTATGGGTGTGATTAACCCCAAGATCGGATTAATCTCGAACGGCGAAGAGGATACCAAAGGGAATGAACTCACGCTGTCGGCGCTGCACCGGCTCAAGAAATTGCCCTATGACTTCGTCGGCAACGTTGAGGGGCGAGACCTCTACGGCACGGGAAAACCCGTGCATGTCGTCGTCTGCGACGGCTTTGTCGGCAATATCATTCTGAAATCGATTGAAGGCCTAGCCAAAACCATATTTTCCAGTCTGAAGAAGAACATCAACGCCTCGGCGATCGCACAGGGCGGCGCGCTGCTGATGAAGCCGGCATTTCTCGCCGTCAAAAACCGCATGGACTACGCCACCTATGGGGGAGCCCCCCTGTTGGGCGTCAACGGCGTATGCATTATCGGCCATGGTTCGTCGAATGCGCGCGCGGTGCGAAATGCGGTGCGCGTCGGTCTCGAATTCGGACAGAAAAGTGTGACGCAGAGAATTGCCGACAATATCAAGAGGTTTTCGTAAATGCAAATTTCACTGTTAAGAGCAAAAATACACCGCGCCGAAATTACCGACGCGAATCTTTTCTATGAGGGCAGCCTCACTCTCGATGAAGATCTGATGGACGCCGCCGGCGTGGTCGAATACGAAAAAGTGCATGTCGTCAATGTCAACAACGGTGCCCGGCTTGAGACTTATCTAATTAAAGGCAAACGCGGGTCACGCGAAGTCTGCCTCAACGGCGCGGCAGCACGCCTCGGCCACCGCGGCGACAAGGTTATCGTGATCGCCTACGCGCAGATGACTCCCGAAGAAGCAAAAACTTTTCAACCCAAGATTGTGCTTTTAGGTGAAGGGAACAACATACAAAAAGTGTTGCCCGTTTCTTAACAGGTCCCTTAAAAAGCCAGATCAGCGCAAGCGCAGCGTTTTTTTCAGCCAACCTTCGATCTGTTTGAAAATTTTTTCACGATTTACCTCGTTGAAGTTCTCGTGAAAATTTTCTGCATAGAGCTGGTAAGTCAGGTGTTTCGCCTCAATCTGTTGTGACAGCGCCTCGGTTACCTTGACATCGGCAAGATGATCATCGCCGGCGACAATCATCAGGACAGGTTGGTTCCAGCGGCCAATAATTTTGGCAAGTTCAGCGTGCGCTGTGAGCAGAGCATTGCCGAAACGCAGTGTCGACTCTGTCGCCCGTATGCCGTCGCGCTCGTCGTCGTGATGCCGGCGCGTAATATCCGGGTCATGCGTCAGCACATCGGTCAAGGGCGGCGTCGGTACTTTCATTTTTGGCAGCAGCGCCGCCATCGGCTTAGACATCGCCACGAGAATCTTCGGCACCTTGACCGCATTGCCGAAATATGGTGATGACATGATGAAACCTTTGACGTCTTTGTCGCCCTGCGGCATACGCTTGAGCACGAAGTGTGCTGTAATGAGTGCACCCATGGAATGCGTGAGAAAAACGATCGGCTTCTTGGGATATTTTTTCTTCACATAAGCCAGAAACAGCGCGAGATCATCGAGAAAAATCTCAAACGAAGGTATATCGACGCGTTTGCCCGTTGCATGGCCGTGCATATCAAAACTCGCGGTCGCCCAGCCTTTCTTCTTAAAGTACAGTGCCGGTGTTACCCAGTCGCCGGCGTGCGCGAGGCCGCCGTGCACCGCGAGAAAAACGCCTTTCGGCTTTGCCGGGCCCCATAGGTGTATTTTCCGCTCAACACCGTCGCTGCAGCGCAAGTGATCGAGTGCATCCTCTGAAAATCGGTTGGTGTTTTTTTTCGTTGCCATTATTTCCTCATTAAGTTTACTAATCTGCAATATAAGAACAGCGCAAGCGCTGCGGTTTCTTTGCCAGCACAATGCGTGCGGTTACCACGCGACGAACGCCCTCTTGCCGGGGCGCGGTCAGCGGTAATTCGGTCTGCGTACCGTTTTCGTCGATCGCGCAACGCATGATATCCCCTTTGTAACCTATGCCGAGAAATCCGGGCCGCATCGCCACTGAAAACTTTAGCTCGGCGCTGAAATCATTGGCCCATTGCCATTCGGCGATCGGCCACAGCTCGTAGGTGAATTCCTGCTGCCATTTGCCGTCGGAAAAATAGCTATGCCCCGATTCAAAATAGGACAATGCCTGTTTGTATTCAATCGTTATGTCTTGTTTGCCTGCCGGCAATTCGAGCACCTCTTGGGCGACGAGCACATGCCGCATATCTTCGGGGCATGACCAGCAGCTGCGTTTGTCCTCGATTTTCACCGCGCGTGGCTTCACGAGCGAAGTTTTCTCTGCGGCTCGCCACTTGACCTCGCCTTGCCCTGAAAAAAAGAACGAAAACTTTGCTTTGATGCCTGCCGATTCGACGCGGTAGCGAATTGTCGCATCGCAGGTGCGTTCGGCGAATGCTTTCATGTCGCGGTTGCCCTTGAACGCTGCAGGGCAATGAAATTCGAGGCTTTCTGCCAACACGCGCAGAGACGCGTCGGCTGCCGTCAGGCGGGTTGGGGCGCGGTCGACGATGATCGGCGCGCGGATATTGGCATGCGCGGCAAACACGCTCAATAGAAAAACGGAAACAACTTTGCCGCGGGTCATGAGAATCGGAAAAAGTTTTCAGCTGATGCCCGCAAGCCGAATTTTAACCGTCCCTTCGACCCGCTCAGGGCAGGCGCGAAATCCGCTTTATCTCATCTGCGACGGGGAAACCTGCGAAAAGCACGGCATCGCTCCCTACGATTTCGTGCGCGCAGCGCTCGCGGGGGGGTGCCAGACGATACAGTACCGGCATAAGAATATCAGCCCTATCGCGTATCAGAAAAATCTGCAACCCATGCTACGGCTATTACCGGGCAGCGGGGCAGCCCTCATCGTCAACGACCACGCCGGCATTGCCGGCGAATTCGCACTACCCCTACACCTTGGTCAGCATGACATTCTGCCGCCCGATTTGCGCGTACCGTACGGCCGCTCGACGCACAGCCTCGCCGAGCTCAAGATCGCGTTATCGGCGCAACCTTCACCCGATTATGTGGCGCTCGGTACCATGTTCGCGAGCGGCACCAAACCCGAGGTGGCGACTAACCAGCATCTGATTGATGCGTATCGCGACACAACCGATTTGCCGCTCGTGCTGATTGGCGGCATCACGCTCGACAATGTGCGCCAACTACCATCCAGCGTGCGCATCTACTATGCAATCATCGGCGATGCTTTTCGGTTTGGCAATAAACTGGAAGACATAACCAAATATGCCAAAAGCTGGCGTTCTTGGTGATAGGGGCCCCCTATCACCAAGATTTTTGCCAGACATCAAGCAGCGCAAACAAATTCTTTTTCAAAGACACAAATGGCATTTCGGGCGACGGTGGTTTCAGCTGATCCATATTTTCGAATTTGTGCCTGAGGCTCTCAGACCACATCGTATACCACTCGAACGAAAGTTCGTTATGGAACTGCAGCGCCAGTGCGTTCTTAAAACTGAAGCCCTGATTTTTGACGGCATTACCCGTGAATAAAAGTTCTGCTCCCGCCGGCAGAGTAAAATTTTCGCCATGCCACTGGAATACATCCCACGCTTTAGGCATTAACAGATTACCGGAAAAAAAACGGTGCGACACAACCGGATCGACGTGCATAAACCCGAGTTCAAACGCCGATCGCTCGACCTTACCGCCACCCACTTTCGCGATAGCCTGCGCCCCGAGGCAAACGCCCAGTACGGGGCGATTCGCATGAACAAAGTCTGCCGTTGTCGCGAGAGAAGTATTCATCAGCCATGAATCGTCGTTGACCGACATCGGGCCACCCATCGAAACGAGCGCATCGTACGCCATCAGTACATTCGAAGGCGGCCGCTGTTTGGCAAAAAGATTTACATAAAAGTAGGAATGCCCATTCTCTGTGAGCCATTCACCGATTGTGCCTAATCCCTCTTCGTCCTGATGGCGTAAGACTATAAAACGCATATCACCGTCCCCTTATTTTGTTTTGTAATCTGCCGAAAATTTCAAACAGCACTTTTGCTTCGCTGAGGTGCAACACACGCGCAAGGCCGACGTAGAGAGCCAGCGCGAGCGGAATCGCCAGCGCCAGCTGTAAGAACTTCTGTTGCGGAAACAGGTATTCGCGCATCGCCAGCAGCAACGCGGTAAATACGATATTCAGCAGCAAAATCTTTCCGACCCCCGCCATCAGCCGGCCGACGGAATGAATGACCCGCGCGCGCAATAGTAAAAAAACATAGAGCGATACGCCACACCAGGCAGCAATCGCCGAACCGGCAGCCAACCCCCCGTGCAGCATTGATTGCATGAGCCACAGACTGAGCGAAAAATTCAGCACCAAGGCGACCGCGGTAATGATCGCCGGAGTACGCGTATCCATGCGCGCATAGAATGACACCGAAAACAGCTTTTGCAGTGAATAGGCGAGAATACCCGGCGCATAACAGGCAAGCGCCAGCGCAGTAACCTCGGTCGAGCGCGCCGTGAATGCGCCGCGTTCAAAGATCAAGCGGATGATCGATTCGCTGAACACCATCAGCCCGGCTACGGCAGGCAGCAGGAAAAAGAAATTCAGCCGCACCGAATACGCGAGGCTGTCGGAAAACTGATCGCCGCTGGGGTCTGCCTGATAAAGTTTTGAAAGCTGCGGCAGGCTCGCCGTCGCTACCGCGACGCCGAATACGCCGATCGGCAACTGTATCAGGCGGTGCGAATACGTCAGCGCCGAGATTGCCTCGGGCACCTTGCCCGACAACGAGGTCGCCAGATAAACATCGATCAGCTGGCCGAGTTCTTGCATCGACGCCGAGAACACAGCGGGCAACATCATTTTGCCGAGGGCGCTGAGAGCGCTGTGCCTGAAATTCAGCACGTAACGCGGCGCAAGACCGCGGCGGTGCACGGTGTAGACCTGAAATGCCACCTGCGCCATTGCCGCAACGAGTGTCGCAATAGAAAAAATGTATACCGAACGTTCGTCAAACGTCACGTGAGAAATCCGCACATACGCAGCGTAAGAACCAAACACGACCAGAATCACAATATTGAGTAGCGCCGGGCCAAAGCTTGCTGCCCAGAATATTTTGTGCGAATATTGAATACCCATGTAGAGCGAAGCGACGCTCATCATGATCAGGTAGGGAAAAAGCAACTGGCTGAGGTTGATGATCAGCTGCATTTGCTGCGGCGGAATATGGTCACCCGCGAGAATGAGCGGCATGAGGTACGGAAGCAGAAAGATGATGAGCGTCGTCGCGACGGTCATCATGATCGCCACGAAAACAATCACCGCCCCCGCGGCTTCGCGCGCCTGAGCCTCGCCGTCGCGCGCATATTTGTTGTAGAGCGGGACAAATGCCTGTGAAAGCGCACCCTCAGCGACGAGGTTGCGCAACATGTTGTTCAGGCGAAAGGCAATATCGAAGGCCACCGATAACGGCCCCGTACCAAAAGCATAGGCCTTGAGCATGTCGCGCAAAAGCCCAAGTACCCGCGAAAAGGACGTAAACAGCGAAAATACCGACGAATTCTTGAGCGTCTCGCGTTGTTCTGAATTCGTCGCCACGTTGATCAGAAATTCGTCGACCCGGCGCCGACGCCGCCTTTGAACACCGTACGGCTGAGCGAGCGATCGGTCACGATGCCGCGCGTGCCGGTGAGCACGTTGCCCGAACCGTCTTGAACGGTCACCGGCACATTCGAATAGAGCGAGTTCTTGGCCTCGTCCCAGAAAATTTCCTGCGTTTTGAGTTTACGCCCGTGCGGCGCCACGACCAGCACGTCACCCGAAATTGTCATAAATTTGCTGCCCTGCTGCAAGTGCCCCTTTTTGGCGGTGACAATCGTCGCCTTGCCAAAGTCTTTGGATTTGCGGTCGGTTTCAAAATATTCGATGCGCAGATTGAAGAGTACTGTTTCATCTTTTACCTGCACAATGTAACCTTCTTCGGCGGCTATTTTCCACAGCAGGCCGCCCTTGCGAAAGGCTTCGGCCGTAAAATTACGCAGCGTCGCATCGGCACCCTTCACCTGATCGCCATGCATCAGCTCGGGAATAAACGCCGATTCTTTTTTGCAGAAACTGCCGGCCTGCGCCAGCAGCACTGCCGAAATGAATGCCACCGCCCGGGTCATGCAGATCAACTGCAACCGATACCAGCGGCAGCCGGTAAATCAAATCTCCGATTCGCTCAGCGCGTGTCGGGTATCATCAGCGGCGCTTTGCCGTCGGTGATGATCACCTTGGCATTCGGCGATTTCGCCAGTTCTTTGAATGCCTCAATGCTGCGCAGCTGGATAATTTCTTTATTCAGGCCCTGACTGAGTATCGTCAGCGAATCCCGCACACCGGCAGCTTCGACTTTGCGCCGTTCTGCCTCGCGGCGCTCTTGCTGCAGTACATACTCCATGCGCTGTGCATCCTGTTCGGCTCTGAGCTTTTCTTCAATCGAGGCATAGAGGCCCGGTGGCAGTTTGATACTTTTGAGCAGCACGCGCGAAAACATGAAACCCTTTTCTTCGAGCACCTCGCGCATTCGCTTTAGTATCTCTTCTTCGATTTCAGAGCGCTTGCCGCTATGCATGTCTTTCGCGAGAAAATTTGCCGATACGTCCGCTGCCGCCGAACGGAGTACATTGAGCACGATACGCTGTTCATCCTGCTGGAATTCATGACCGCCGAATTCCACCAGCAGCGAAGGCACCTTTTCTGCCTTGAGCCGGTAGAGTATCGACATTTCTGCTTCGATATTGAGCCCCTCTTTGCTCGGCAGCGACATACTCACTTCGAGATTTTCGGTGGTCAGCGGCAGTACAAGAATATCGGTCCAGACGGGGTTATAGAAATATAGCCCCGGCTCGAGCAATTCTTGACTTTGTTTGCCGAATTTGCGCTCGACGCCAAGATTACCCTGCTGAATCGTTTTACACGCCGACACCGCCATCCATAAACAGCACACGAGAATCATTTTTTTACTGAACATATACCCTCCTTTTGTTGAAACAAAGACATGTTGAAAGCGCCGCAATCGACTTTGGCTACGTAAAGTACGATTTAGGCTTTGCACAGACAGATACGATACCAAATAGGCTAATGGGTATTTTTCGCCAGGCCACGGTCTTTTTCGCCGTTTTATCTATGTCCGCTTTTGCCAAAGACGGAGTGACGAAATATAAGGGCGCCTGGTTTGAGATCGAATATCCATCGGCCTTCGCCGTTGAGCCATCGCTCACCTCGCAAACTATGCCCGGCGAATATGACAGCGTCTTTTTCGCTGCGCCAGATGAAAGCGTGCGTTTTTATATTTTTTCGCCGCAGTGGGGGGGTGAGAACCGCGATATCAATGTGCGCAAAGGCGAACACGCCGCGGTGACTGACAAGAGCGAGACCAAAGACGGAACCACGCGCCGGTATTTCACCATCAAACCCAAAGGTAAAGGCATGACGCGTTCGTACGTCGAAACGACTAATGCCGATAAAACCGTGCGTTGGGTGATCGGCATTGAATATGCAGATCAACAGGCGTATGACAAATATAAATCCGCCTATTTGAAATTTAAGAAATCGCTGAAACAATTTGCCGACTAGCAGCGGAGCAGAATTTGTATCCCGACGCTGCGCGCCGGGATACAAATTCTGCTTTACCCTGAAATTCTTTGCACACTCAAAATGAACAATTGTTCATTCTGAGTATACAACCTGAAACGCTGCCGTAGCGAGCCCCATGGATATTGATTACCTGCTGCATGGGCTCTATACCCGCCTGCTGCCGGAAAGTTTCCGCTGGAATTTCGGCGAAAACCTCTATAATGCCTACGTGGGTACGCGCCGCAAGGCTTCGGGCGCACGCCTCGGCAGTGCATTTTTAGGTGATATCACGGTAAAATATCTCGAATGGGGCCGGCCGCAGCTGCCGAAGTTATTGCTGCTGCATGGTTTTGGCGACAGCAAAGATGGCGTGTTGCCTTATGCGAAAGAGTTGTCGCGCCGCTTCCATGTCATCGCGCCGGACCTGCCGGGTTTTGGCGAGAGCGAAAAACCCGCGCGCGTCACCTACACGCTCGAGCAGTTCGAAACCTGGATCACACGCTTCGCCGACAAGATGCACTTCGATCGATTCGTCATGGCCGGCCACTCCCTTGGTGGTGCGATTGCCGCAGAACTGGCGAGCAAAATTCCGCACCGCATTCAGCGACTGATACTCATTTCCGCGGCAGGGCTCGTGCCCACAAATGACGGCGATAATATCTACGAGCGCATTCTGAACGGGCATAACCCATTTGAGGTCTCTTCGTACGAAGACTTCCGTGAATTTTTTAATCTAATTTTCAGCGACCCGCACAAGGCACCTCTGCCCGTGCAGAACTATCTCTACATGAAATTCGCCGCCAACCGCAACTGGTACCATAAGATCTTTCTCGATATGATGGGCGACATTTCGTCCGAAGACCTGATCGACGAACGCAAGCAAGAACAAATCAAAAAATTCGAAGCGATCAGCACGCCGACACTGATTGTGTGGGGCAAGTACGATGGTTTTTTTCCCGAATCGATTGGTACATGGATGCACCACACGGTACGCGATTCGCGCTATGCGCTCATCGAAGAAGCCGCACACATGGCACCGATGGAACAGTCGGGTAAACTCGCCAAGCTCACGCTCGCATTCTTGAACGGCTAAAAGCGATAGGCCGCGCAGCCGCTGAGCGATTGATCATTGACACTCCATTGCCGGCGTATGAACAATGCGCATGCACAAATATATTCTTTTAGTACTTGTAACCGCACTCTCGGTTGGCTGCAAGCGCGGCAAAGCCGGTTCGGCAGTTGCCGCAACAAAAGGCGGATTAACCCCTGAAACCCTCGATGAATCGAAGGTGGTGGCCGTTGCCGATCTCAAACAAGCCTATTTCGCCTGGAACGGCAAAATGGTATCGGTATATGGATATCCGTCTTATATGGTTGATAAAGGCGTGATACAAAAAGAAATCAGTCTGACGCCTGCACCGTTTGCGCGCTGGGTGCTCAGCTGCGAACTCGCCGCACCTGTCACAGAA
>JAEUSA010000381.1 GCA_016788945.1 Leptospiraceae bacterium | reverse complement strand
AAGAGTTCTACAAAACGCGCATCCATTCTGATATTCAGGAATTCTACCGCGAGATGGAAAATTATTCCGTCATGCTCGAAAACCGCATCCGCCAGTTTAAGACATTGGTCGAGCGCAATGAAGATGCGGTTCGTACACACGAAGCGATTGCCAGCACAGATATTCATCCACCCGCCGCCGAGGTTGCGCCGCCGGCAGTCAACCGGCAACGAACCAAAACGGAAGCCAAAAAGGTTGTGCCGCAGAAAAAACCGGTTGGCGCGAAAGCGCGTCAGGCTGCGGGTAAACCGGTCGCAAAGCAGCCGATACCGAGCGTGCAAAAAACTGTCCGCCCGGCGCCCACGCCCGTCCCGAGTGGGCAAAAGGCATCTGCTTCGGTGAAAGCCGCAACGATTGCGCAAAATTTTTCCGCCGCAGAGATGCCAGCGTCCGCGGTGAGCCGCAAAGATGCATACCACGAAGAAGATTCGGCGATAGCAGAAGAATTAATGAAAGATCTCTACGCGCAGGACGAAGTGCAGCTTTCGAAGCAGCCCGCGGCGAAAGCAATCAGACAACCTGTAGTTACAGAAAATGAAAGCGAAGGCGAGCGGACGATGGCGAAGTTCTTTTCGCGACTTGGGAAGGCGATAGAGCCCGTCATATTTGGCGACAAAGCAGCAAAAAATGACAGCGTTACGATGCCGGCCGCGAGCGCGGCGGCAGTGCCTGAAGTAAAACCACAGCCGGCCAAACCTGCGGCGAATTTTTCCGAGGTTCTCCGCCGTGCCGAACAGATCAAAGCCGAAAAAAAGGCGGAGCGCGAACGTGCAGAAGTCGAGGCGCGCGCCGAATTTTTTGCCGCAGGGGATTCTTTTTCTGCACAAAACGGCCGCGTACGCGCTGACTCTGCTGACGTACCCGCGCAGGCAATGGCAGCGCGACCGCAGAGAATGTCGCCCGTGCAACAGCAAACTGCCGGCAATATTTCTGTCGCGCGAGCTGCAGCGCAGGTTTCTCAGCGCCCTGAAGCGCGCAACACTCTGGCGGTTAAAGACCTCGATCAACACACGATCAATTTTTTAATCGATTCTCTGGTAAAAGACAATGGATACCGGCGGCAGGCTTTGCGCGCGCTGACGGAAAACAATATTCCGCTCAGTGAAATTGCCCGGCTCAGCAAAATTGATATCGGTGAACTTGAGTTAATGCGGCAATTGGGCCGGTTTTAACGCATGGCCGGCGAAAAGGGACGGCAGATCAGCGCCGACCGAAAGTCCCGCATCCAAAGCGGCCTGCTGCTGTTCTCTGCCTTTCTCATCGCCGCTTGCGGTCTCGTCTATGAATTGATCGCCGGTACGGTTTCCAGTTATCTGCTGGGCGACAGTGTCACGCAGTTTTCCCGCACGATCGGTGTGTACCTTTTTGCGATGGGGGTGGGGTCTTATCTCAGCCGTTTCATCATTCGTGCGCCGATCGATAAATTTATCGAATTGGAAATAGTGCTCGCGCTCATCGGCGGTGCCGCGGCTCCCTTGCTGTTTCTCGCCTTTTCGTTCACCGAGCACTACGCGTATCTTCTGTATACCTTGCTGATTATTGTCGGCTCGCTCGTTGGCCTTGAGATTCCGTTATTGCTGCGTATTCTCAAAGACCGTATGAATTTTCGCGACCTTGTCGCGCGCGTACTATCGCTCGACTATATCGGTGGCCTGGTCGCCGCTGTGAGTTTTCCCGTTTTGCTGCTGAGGCCAGAGGTGGGGCTACTGCGCGCCTCGCTGCTCGCGGGATTGCTCAATGTACTGGTGGCGTTTGTCGCAATCTACATTTTTCAGCAGCAGATACGACTGCGCGCGCAATTGTTTAAAGCCTGCGCAGTGTTGCTGGCACTTGTCATCGGACTCGCCTATTCTAAGCCATTGCAGGCATTTCTCGATCACGAGCTGCACGCTGATCCCGTTGTTTATTCAGAGCAGTCGCACTACCAGAAAATCGTGATCACATCGTGGCATGAACATTTCTCGCTGTTCTTGAACAACAACCTGCAATTCAACAGTTTCGATGAATACCGCTATCATGAGGCGCTCGTGCATGTGCCGGTGCAGATGTGGCAAAATAACGTGAAAAATCCGCAATTGCCCCTGCGTGTGCTGATTATGGGCGGCGGCGATGGTTTGGCGGTGCGTGAATTTCTCAAATATAAGAATTTGGCTTCGGTCGACCTCGTCGATATCGACCCGGCGATGACCCGCTTGGCGCGCGATCATGTTTGGCTCAAGGCGCTCAATAAAGCGGCGCTCAGTGATGCGCGCGTCAAAGTGTTTCATGAAGATGCCTTCATTTTTCTGCAGCCGGGTGTGCGCACAGAAACGAGTGCGTCTGCGCGCGGCGTTAACCAGAATCGGCTCTATGACGTGATTGTACTCGATTTTCCCGACCCGGGTAATTTCGCAATTGGCAAACTCTATTCAGACCTGTTTTTCAACCGTTTAAAGCACGTTATGGCCGACGGAGCCGTGGCAGTGACGCAATCGACTTCGCCGTTTGTCGCGCGCACCGCGTTTTGGTGCATCCACAACACCGTCGCCTCACAAAAACTCTACACGGTGCCTTACCATACTTATGTGCCGAGCTTTGGCGAATGGGGGTTTGTCGCCTTTTCGCGTAAGCCGCTGGCAATGCCGGCTGAACTGACGGTGATCGGTGGTCTGCGCTTCTTGACCGGTGAAATTCTGCGAAGCATGGCAAATTTTCCCGCCGATATGGGGCCGGTCAAAACCGAAATACAGACCTTGATGACGCAGAACCTCGTGCATTATTACGAAAAAGAATGGCACCGCGCTACCAGATAGTCAGCCGGCTCTTGGGGTCTATATCCACCCGATTGTAATTCACTGGTTTCGCCGTGACCTGCGCATCGACGACAATACCGCGCTCGCGGCGGCGTTGCGCACGGGCATGCCCGTTATGCCCATTTTTATTTTTGATTCGACCATTCTCGATAAGCTCGAAGACAAAAATGACCGACGTGTGACATTCATTGCCGATCAACTTGCCGGACTCGACAAATTCTTTCGTGAGCGCGGAGGCGCACTGCGTGTATATTTCGGCAGGCCTGCAGATATTTTTCGCCGCCTATTTAGCGAAAACACCATCGCCGCCGTATTTTGCAATGAAGACTATGAACCGTATGCGCGAGAACGCGATACCGAAATCGCAAAACTTGCCGCCGCGCTCTCTTCGCGTTTCGTTGCGGTCAAAGATCACGTCATATTTTCCCCGGCAGAAGTTGTCAAAGACGACGGCAGTCCCTATCAGGTGTTTACGCCTTATTCGCGCCGGTGGATCGAAAAGTTTTCTGCATATTTGCCCGTGATTGCCTTGGAGCTTCCGCGCGGAGAATTTATGCCTGCGCCGCCCAATCTGCGTTTGCTGTCTTTGGCAGACATTGGTTTTATGCGCAACCCTGCTGAATTTCCTGCAGCGAAAATCGACGAAAGCCTGATCGCGAATTATGATAAAACCCGCGACCTGCCCGCACTCGCAGGCACGTCGCGCCTTGGTATGCACCTGCGTTTTGGTACAATTTCTGTGCGCTACCTCGCTTTAAGAGCCTATGAACTCAATCACAAATACCTGGCCGAGCTGATCTGGCGCGAATTCTATCAGATGATTCTGTGGTTTTTTCCGCAGACGGTGTCACGGCCTTTTCGTGAAGCTTATGCGAAATTGAAGTTCCCCGGCAGCCGCAGCGATTTCGAGATCTGGTGCCGAGGCGAAACCGGATACCCGCTCGTTGATGCGGGTATGCATGAGCTCACCGAAACGGGCTTTATGCACAACCGCGTGCGCATGGTCGCTGCGTCATTTCTGACCAAACATCTGCTCTGCGACTGGCGCTGGGGTGAACGGTTTTTTGCCCGCCACCTCAACGATTTCGAACTCGCCTCAAATGTCGGCGGTTGGCAATGGTGCGCAGGCATCGGTGCAGACGCCGCCCCCTATTTCCGCATTTTTAATCCCTCTGAGCAGCAGAAAAAATTCGATCCGCAAGGTGACTACGTCGCCCGCTGGAACGGCCGGGCCGATGACCTTTTTGGCACCCCCATGGACACTACGCCTGAGGAGGTGCGGGCCCAAGGATCGCGGCAGCGTCCGGAAATGGTTCCGATGATCGACCATCGGTTTGCACGCGAACGTTGTCTAAAGTTCTTCTCGGCAGTACGTCCCTGATTCAGACACCGGCCGAAAGGGAACATATGTTCAGTTTTATCAAAGCCACCACCATTACTCTGTTTGCGACAGCCGTGCTCTCGGCGGCCGATGCGCCTTACCCGATTACACCCGATACCGACGCCCAGTTGAAAAACCTTGGGCCCGGTGTGAATACACCGGATAGCGAATATACGCCGTATATTACGCCCAATGAGAAATACCTGTTTTTCCAGTCGAATCGTTCGCCGTCAGCCGGCCCCGAAGGCGATTTTGACCTGTGGTATTCAATCAATAAGAATTATGCGAAACCGGGTGAACCCGAATTTGAGACATCGGCAAATGTCGGATTACCGATCAATTCAGAAAATCTCGACGGGCATCCTACTTTACGCCGACTTGTCGATGGCGGCTACGAAATGTATTTCTCATCGTTTTCGAGTGCAACCCGGCCGGGGCCTGCGCTGACCAACATCTACTATACCGTGTGGAAAGACGGCAAGTGGACGGTGCCGGTGCCGGTGGCCGAAGTGAATACCGATTTCCATGATCGCATGCCTTCGATTTCACAGGACGGACGCTACTTGTTTTTTTCGTCAGACCGGCCGGGCGGCAAGGGCGGCGATGATATTTGGGTCAGCGAACTCAACAAAGAAACGGGCAAATGGGGAGAACCCAAAAACGCGGGCAATATCAATTCTGCCGCTTCTGAAGTAACCCCGGCGATACACGCCGACGGTATCACGCTCTACTTCTCTTCTAACCAGTCGGGCGGTGTCGGTGGCTATGACATTTATTTCACGCAGTCGGTGGCGCGTCTCGAAGACGATTCTGAAACAGACATCATGGCCAAGGGCTGGGCAAAGCCGATGAACCTCGGTAAACCTTACAACTCACAGTTCGACGATGAGTACCCGACCGTCATTGCCAATGGCGAGCGCGTGTATTTTACTTCAAACCGTTCAGAGGGTATCGGTGCATTTGA
Organism: Leptospiraceae bacterium; assembly: GCA_016788945.1. GTDB lineage: Bacteria > Spirochaetota > Leptospiria > Turneriellales > Turneriellaceae > Turneriella. The sequence goes on along the minus strand of JAEUSA010000381.1, from coordinate 1,349 downwards.
TATTTATCGTGCCAAGGTGCCCCTCTTTGCGCGGCCGGTGATTAAACTTTCTTTGTCGGGGCAGGTTACTGCCGGCGGCAAAAGACCGCTGTCGGCAAAAATCGCGCTCGTGGCAGGTAATCTCAAAGCGAAGACAGAAAGCAACGCCACAGAGCAGGGTAAGTTTGCGCTCAAAATGGTAAACCACAAGCTCTATAAATTGACTGTGGCCGCCGAGGGCTATCGGGCGCATGAAGAGGAGTTCGATTCCCGTTCGATTCACAGCGATGCAGAAATCGTCAAAAACATCAACCTTGTCCGTGATGTGAAGCTGCCGAAAAGCCTATCGCTGAAAATTCTCGTGACTGACTCGGCGGGTAAGGCTGTGAAAGCCAAATACCGTATCGTGCCCCGCAAGAAAAAATTCACAGCTGTCCTAACGAAGGGTGTACCCCTTTTGACGCTCGAAGAATTTAACAATGACGAGGCGAAAGCCCTCGGTGCGCTTGAAAACTGGGTGCTCGAGGTCAGCGCAGATAAGAAGGGCCACGAGCCGCTGCGCGCGCGTCGCGATGTGGCCGAAATCATGGACCAGTATAAGAAAGAACTTCCCGCAGTTATGCAGACTAAATTTGTCCTGACGCTCAAAGGTGGTACCCCGGTTAAACCACAGCAGGTAATCGCCAAGCCAAAACCTGAACCAGAAGAAACTGAAGAAGAAGCTGACGACGAGCAGGTTAAGGGAACACCGGGAACTGCGGTGCTGAAATATTATGGCCGCGTCTATTTTGCCGCCAATGTACACGATAAGGCAATCGGCGATTTTGCCGGCCTGATAACAAAAGTAAAAGCGACTTGGAAAAAAATGCCGAAGCGCAAACTTTATGTCTATGGCCACGGTGACAGCCGTGGTACGGTACAATACAACCGTAAGCTTTCGAAGTTGCGTGCAGAGTTCGTTCGTAAGCAGCTGATCGCAGCGGGTATTCCGGCTCATCGCATTGTTATTCAGGGTGCCGGTAAAGCGCAGCGGCGCGTCAAAAATGATGACACGGCCGCGAAGCAACAGAAGAACCGGCGCGCCGAGGTCTATCTGTCGGTACCCGTAAGCGTAGCAGATAAACCTGCTGCGGAAAAACCGGCGGCAGCAAAAGGCGAAGGTGATAATAAGCCCGCGGAAAAGCCGGCCAGCGCAGAAGAAGAGAAACAGCCTTAATTGCGCGTCAGGCGGTGGTAAACACGCCGGCGGCAACGGTAGCCAAAAAAGTCAGACTGAACGCGCTGTTGACATGAAAGAAAGCCACGGGTATCTTGTCATACCGTGGTTGTTGCACCGGCCCGACAAGATAGTGTTCTGCGGTGAAAAGTGC